>DAOUGF010000590.1:0-2906 GCA_034429295.1 Chloroflexaceae bacterium | reverse complement strand
CTCCGCCCCCTTTGGAATCTCCAAAGCCGCCGTCCGCCCTCCGAGGGAGGACGGCGGCCCTCAGCCGGCTACTCCTGCGCCGCCATCGGCACGAAGAGGTAATGAGCCTCCGCCAGGTCGTCGAGCAGCAGTAAGTCGCCCTCCTGCCCATCGGCCCCGCTGACCGCGATCACCGTGTAGCCCCCGCCTGCAGCGAAGGTAAGCGGGTCGGGGTCGATGATCGGCGTGGCGTTCGGCTGGCCCGCCGGCACCACCTTCAGGTCGAAGGGGATGCCGCTGGGCACATTGATATTCTCGCGCACCTCCCCGTAGACGATGTTGTCCAAGTCGGGGATCGGCGTGCCGTCCTGGATGAGAACATCAACCGCGCTGCCCGCCGGAGTCGCCGCGAAGGGGGCAGCATGGAGCACCCGCACTCGCGCCGTGGCCGAGGCTGACGGCGTGCGGTCGTCGCTGAGCGCCACCAGATTCAGGGGGTAGTCGCTGGAGTTCGTGCCGATCAGCACCAGCGTGTATCGCTCGCCGTCCCGCAGCAGCAGCGGCGCGTTGACGGTTGGGGCGCCCGTGGCCGCGGTGCCGATGAAGACCGCCACATTGTAGCTGCCGGGCGCCACGCGCAGGTACGGTGTGACCTCGCGGTGATTGAGGCTGGTCGTCAGCACCTGATCGTTCAGCGCTACGGTGACGGTGGCGTCGCCCGCGGCGAAGGGCGCGGCGTGCACCAGGCGCACATAGGCCGGCCCTCTCTCGCTGAAGGGCACGACGATCGTATTCTGCTGGTGGCCGTTCGCACCGCCCACATAGATCACCGTAACGATCTCGCCCGCCTCGAAGATCATCTCCGGGAGGTCGAGCAAGGTGGTGTTGGGGTCGCCGTCAGGCACGATCTTCAGGTTGATGCTCTCGCCGCTCGGCAGCGTGATGAAGTCGCTGCTCTTGCCGTAGGTGAACGGCTCGAGCGCACTCGGGATGATCGAGTCGCCGCCCGCATCGGGGATGATATCCACGGCGGTGGCGTCCACGGTCGGCGCGAAGGGTGCGGCGTGCACCACCCGCAGCTTGGCCGTGGCTGAGGCGGGCGGCTCGGTGGTATCGTCGAGCAGCAGCAGGTCTAAGGGGTAGTCGCCACTGTTCGTGCCCACCGCGATGGCCGTGTAGTCGATGCCCTCATCGAGGGTGATGCTCTCGGTGTGGAGGGGCGTCTCGTTCTCGATCTCCCCTGGGGTCAGCGAGCCGGCGTAGATCTCGATGTCGTAGCTGCCGGCTGGAACCGAGACATAGCTGATCCGCTCGCCAAAGTCGAAGTCGTTGTCGAGGAGGATGCCGTTGGCGACAACCGTGACCGTACTGTCAGCGGCGAAGGGCGCCGCATGCACGACGGCGATGCGAGCCTGGGGTTGGCTCTGCTCAGGTTCAGGGGGCTGAGCGAGGGGCGCGGCCGAGGCGGCGGCCACTAGCGTTCCGGCCAGTACCATCATCATACTGATGAAGAGACGGGCCACAAGCGGCTGACGCATGCGTTGCTCCTTTGCAGCAAACTCGGACGAGCGCCGCCATTCGGCGGCGCACAATTCGGCCGAGTAAGGCAGCAAGAACTAGGCCAGTGGTCACCTTGGATGCCCAGGAGGAGAGGCCCGGCTGCGACGGCGCGATCTTCATACGGGGGTACAATAGTGCTGCGTGAGGAAGCTCTGAACAAGAGGAAGCAACCGATGACGCTTACGTTTGGGACCTTCGTGCCACAAGGTTGGCGGCTCGACCTGATGGAGATCGCCGACCCGATCGAGAAGTACGAGGCTATGACCCGCGTGGCTAAGGCGGTTGACGCCATGCCGATCTACGACTCGATCTGGGTCTACGACCACTTCCACACGACGCCCCGCATCGAGCAGGAGACCGTCTTCGAGGCCTGGACGATCACCGCCGCTCTCGCTCGCGACACGCAGCGGGTGAAGGTCGGCCAGATGGTCACCTGCCTGGGCTACCGCAACCCGGCCCTTCTGGCCAAGATCGCCTCCACGGTGGATGTGCTCAGCCACGGCCGCCTCTACTGCGGCATCGGCGCCGGCTGGTACGAGCACGAGTGGCGCGCCTATGGCTACGGCTTCCCTGAGCGGCGCGACCGCATGCGGGCCTTCCGCGAGGCCACCCAGATCATGGTGAAGATGTGGACCGAGGAGACGCCCAGCTTCGAAGGCGAGTACTACCAGATCCACGGCCCGATCAACGAGCCCCGCGGCGTCCAGAAGCCCTACCCCTCCCTGTGGATCGGCGGCGGCGGTGAGCAGGTGACGCTGAAGCTGGTTGCTCAATACGGCAACGCCTGCAACGTCGGCGCTGGCAACCCCGAGGTGATCAGGAGTAAGCTCGAGGTGCTGCGCGGCCACTGCGAGCGGCTCGGCCGCGACTACGACTCGATCATCAAGTCCACCAACATCAACATCGTCTTCATCAAGCCCGGCGACGACCTGGCCAGCGCCACCGAGAAGGTGCGCGCGACCTACGGCTGGAGCGTCGAGGAGTTGCAGCGCACGATGGTGGTCGGCACGCCCGAGCAGGTGGCCGAGCGGGTGCAGGCCGCCGCCGACGCCGGGGCGAACTACATCATCACCTACTTCCCCCGCGTCGCCTACGACCACGAGCCGCTGCATATCTTCGCCGAGCAGGTGGTCCCGCTACTCCGCTAGCAGCGCCCCGGAAGTTCAGCTCGGTAGGATCACCGGCCAGGGGCCGATGAGCGGACGCCCTATTTGTCCTTGGCCCTTCGCCCCTGGCCCAACAGCGCTCTCACAACCTGGAGATCCATCGCCATGTCCCGCGCCCCACTCCGTATCGCGATCATCGGCTGCGGCAATATCGCCGAGCCCTACGCCCGCAATCTGGTCACCTTCCCGCAGCTGCAGCTG
>DAOUGF010000589.1:0-9482 GCA_034429295.1 Chloroflexaceae bacterium | reverse complement strand
GCCCGCCGCGTCCCGCTGCTGCACCAGGCTCTTGTCCACCAGCGACGCCAGCCCTTCAAACAGATCGATCGCGAGCCCATCGGCGCAGACGGCCTCGATCGCTTCCAGCGAGCGCCCGCCCTGGAACACGGCGAGCCGGGCGAACAGGCGCTGTTCGTCAGCGCTCAGTAGGTTGTAGCTCCAGGCGATCGTGTCCCACAGCGTGCGCTGGCGCGGTGGGGCGTCGCGGGAGTTACCCGCGAGCAGTTGAAAGGCGGCCTGATCGCCCATCCCCTCCAGGCGAGCCAGCAGCGATTGGGGCGAGAGCAGCTTGCAGCGGGCGGCGGCCAGCTCGATGGCCAGAGGCAGGCCGTCGAGGCGGATACAGATGCGTGCAATGGTTGGCGCGTTGGCGTCGCTCACCTCAAAGTTGGGTAGGGCCATGCGGGCGCGCTGCACGAAGAGGGCTCCCGCCTCGGAGGCCATCAGGCGCTGCGTGGAGACAGCATCGGCGGGCGGCAGCGTCAGGGGCGGCACCGGGTACTCCTGCTCCCCTGAGAGGCGCAGCGGTTCGCGGCTGGTGACGAGCAGTTTGAGGCGGGGCGCGGCCGCCAGGAGCGTGGAGAGAAGCGGCGCCGCCGCGATGAGATGCTCGAAGTTGTCGATCAGCAGGAGCATGTCGCGCTGGGCCAGAGCGCGCCTGAGGCTCTCCGCCAGATCCTCGCCCCCGCGCTCAACCACGCCGACGGCCCGCGCGATCGCCCTCGGCACCAAGGTGTGGTCGGCGAGCGGCGCAAGATCGACGAAGCGAACGCCGTCGGCGAATGTGGCCGTAAGCTCCTCCGCCACCTGCAGCGCCAGCCGCGTCTTGCCGGTGCCGCCGGCGCCGGTGAGGGTGAGCAGGCGCGAGCTGTCCAGCAGCCGCCGCACCTCGGAGCGCTCGCGGCTGCGCCCGATGAACGGCGCGCCCCGGATGGGCAGGGGGGAGGCGGGCGTGAGCGGCGGTGCTCCCGAGCTTTCCCCGGGCAGCAGGCCGAGGCTCCGGGCGTAGGCGATGGCCTGTGTGCGGCTCCTGACCCCGAGCTTGCCGTAGAGCTGGCGGTTGTACCACTTGATGGTATGCAGGCTCAGGCGCAGCTCATCGGCGATCTGCTGATCCGACAGCCCGGCCGCCAGCCGGCCTAAGATCGCCGCCTCGCGCTCGTGCAATCGCTCCGGTATCGCACCAGTCCCTTCCATCTGTCCATCTCCAGGGTGCGCGGCCATCAGGCGCCGACAGGCTGGTGACGGCCCATTCTACCCCACTCAAGCACGCTTTTCTATCCCTGGCTCCATTCTTTCGAGGGGAGACGGCCGGCACCGCCCCGCCTATAGTGAGCGGCGGAAGCGCGCCGGCCTGAACTGCTTGAGGCCAGCCGCCCATCCGGCCCCGCCTCGGCAGGCGAGCGCTGCCCGATGGTGACGAGGCGATCGCACACCACGATAGGAGACAGCACAATGACAGCGACAGCGACGGTATTCGACCCGGTGAAGTACAAGGAGACGACCCGCGCGCAGTGGCAGGACGCCGCGGAGGCCTGGCATCGCTGGGGGCCTACACTCAGCGCCTGGCTCGGCCCGGCCACCGAGCTTATGCTCGACCTGGCGGGCATCACCGCCGGCAGCCGCGTCCTCGACGTGGCCGCGGGCGCGGGGGAGCAGACGATCAGGGCCGCCCGGCGAGTCGGGCCGAGCGGCTATGTCCTGGCCACCGACATCGCGCCGAACATCCTCGCCTGTGCCGAGGAGGCGGTGCGCCAGGCCGGCCTGACGAATGTGGAGACGCGGGTGATGGACGGCGAGGAGCTGGATCTGGAGGAGGGCGCGTTCGACGCGGTGATCTCCCGGGTCGGCCTGATCTACTTCCCCGACCAGCAGCGGGCGCTCGCCGGCATGCGCCGCGCGCTCAGGCCGGGCGGGGCCATCGCGGCGATCGTCTACTCCACCCCGGAGAACAACCGCTTCTTCTCGATTCCCGTCTCGATCATCCGCCGCCGCGCCCAGCTTCCGCCGCCACTCCCCGGCCAGCCCGGCCCCTTCAGCCTGGGCAGCCCCGGAGTGCTGGAGGAGGCGTTCCGGAAGGCCGGCTTCCGGGAGGTGGAGGCCCGCCGCGTCACCGCACCGCTGCGGCTCCCCAGCGCCGCCGAGTGCGTCCGCTTCGAGCGCGAGTCGTTCGGCGCGCTGCATCAGATGATGGCCGGCTTGGATGAGGCGGAGCGCGAGGCCACCTGGCAGGAGATCGCCCGCGAGCTCGGGCAGTACGAGGGCGCGGCCGGCTTCGAGGGCCCCTGCGAGTTGCTCGTCTGCACCGGCGTGCGGTAGGCCACTCACAAAAAGGGTGCCCTGCGCACCGGCGGCCGGGGCGCCATCACCAGCTCGATCGTGAAAACACCCGCTGCATGTGATGCGGCGGGTGTGACGTTGTGGCGCGAAGCCTAAGCAGAGCCACGATTGTTTGCCGGTAACGGCTCGGTTGGTGCATCCCAAGGGGCGGCCACGACGGGCCGCTCTACGGGTCTACCGAGAGATGTCTGTGGTTCTATGGCGGAAAAGCCAGCCTGTGGAACGCCGGCCGTCTTGCGAACGTCTGACATAGAGAAGTCCTGCATGCTCGTGCCGAGGACCTCTATGCCTCGCTTCTTCCCTCCCCAGCCTGGCCGGCGACCGCGACGGCGGTATGTGGCCCTTGTGCTCCTCGTCCTGCTCATCTGCGCTGGCGGCTATGGCGCCCTCGAGCTACACCAGCGAGCGATCGCGGCGAGCGGGATGACGCGGACGGTCTGCCTTGCCCTCGAGACCACCCCGCGCATACGGCTTGGCATCGTCTGGACAGCGCCGATCCTCAGCTATGTGCCACCGCTGATGCTCGCCCCGATCAAAGCCTGTATCGAGTTGCCGTTCTCGCATGCGCCGGGGGCAAGGCCCTGGCCGCCCAGAGAGTGGCTGCTGATCCCGTAAGGCTCGTGCGGCTGCCCACGCCCTGGCAGGAAGCCGCTCGGCCCAAATATGTACACGCGTCTCCCGCCAAAAGATCGCGCCTGCCATCATCTGTGCAATGGGCAGGCGCATCGCTTCAGACGTCAGCGTAGCCCGCGGAAGAACGCGCGGATGTCCTTGAGCATCACATCGGTTGCCATGTGGGCGGCGTAGTGGCCGCCGGGCTCGCTATAGGTGTGCCACTGGACGATGTTCTTGTGGTCGCGCTCAGCGAAGCGCCGGATCGACTTGAAGTCGCCCTCGAAGGCGGCCAGGCCGATCGGCACCGTGGTCGGCTCGCCCACCGGCGTGGTCTTGGCGTCCTCGTAGTAGAAGCGGATGGAGGAGCCGGCGGTGTTCGTGAGCCAGTAGAGCATGACGTTGGTGAGGATAAAGTCGTCGTCCACGCCGTCCCCGAATAGCTGCGCGTTCCAGCCGAGCAACCCCGTCGGTGAGTCGGCCAGCGCGTGCGCCAGCGTCTGCGGCTGCTGCGAGTGGAGATGATTGAACGAGAACTTGCTCTCGTAGAACCGCTGCAACACCTGCATTGCGACTATATCCTCCTCGGACAACCCCTCAAGTTCAGACGGGTCGCCTGATGGGAGGGAGAAGAGCTGCGTCACATGCACGCCCGCGACGTGGGCGCTGTCGATACGGGCCAGCTCGGGTGAGACCATCGAGCCGGCGTCGTTGCCCACAGCACCGTATCGTTCATAGCCCAGCCGGGCCATCAGCTCGGCCCAAGCCTTGGCGGTGCGCTGCGTGCCCCAGCCCCTATCCGTGGTCGGGCCGGAGAAACCAAAGCCGGGGAGCGATGGGATAACCAGGTGGAAGGCGTCGGCCGCATCCCCGCCGTGGGCGCGCGGGTTGCTCAGCGGGTCGATCAGCAGGAGGAACTCCACGATCGAGCCCGGCCAACCGTGGGTGAGGATGAGCGGGAACGCCTCGGGCTCGGGCGAACGCACATGGAGGAAGTGGATCTGCTGCCCGTCGATCTCCGTCGTGAATTGCGGGTACGCGTTCAGCCGCGCCTCCCAGGTGCGCCAGTCATAGCCGTTCAGCCAGTAGTCGGCCAGGCGCCGGACGTAGCTGAGCGGCACGCCATAGTCCCAGCCCACGCCGGGCAGCTCGTCGGTCCAGCGCGCGCGGGCGAGACGCTCGCGCAGATCGTCCAGGTCGGCCTGCGGGACAGCGATCGTGAATGGGCGAATAGTCATTTCGCGCCTCCTAGTACAACATTCCACAAGTGAGCTGCAGGTTGGGACCACAGACGACCGCCCGCAGCCTACTCGACCGCGGCCTATCGTCTCTGGTCGGTCGTTACCCAACCTGCAAATGCGCGCTCATCCGGCGGCCGCAAAGTGGACCGCCAGCGCGTTGGCGCGCTCCTGCACTCGCCGGCGCAGCTCCGCCGGCTCCTCGATGGTGGCCAGATAGCCGTAGCGCAGGACGATACCGACGGCAGCCTCCAGATCCGGCGCGGTGAAACTCACCAGCACCGCGCCGTCCGGCTGCTCCTCGTACTGCTTCCAGATGGCCCGGTAGTCAAGCGCGAACTGGGCTGCCTCCGGCCCGAAGCGCAGCTGTGCGCGCACCGTGCCCTGAAACCAGGGGTCGGCCTTGATGTAGGCCTGGAGGTCGAAGTCCACATCCTCCGCGAAGGACTGGCCCAGTACGGCAACGTCGCTCATGCGGTCGAGGCGGAAGGAGCGAATCGCCTGGCGTAGGTGGCAGTAGCCGATGCAGTAGTGCCAGCCCCAGCTATGCACCAGCGTGTACGGATCAACCTCGCGCTCAGTGAGCGCCGGTTGCCCCGCGCCGCGGTAGCGCATCCTGACGCGCCGCCGCTGGCGGATAGCGTCGCGCAGCAGCTCCAGGGAGGGGAGGGCCTCGCCCGGGTCGGCCCAACTCGCCGTGACGGTGCGCAGAGCTGACTGCGCCCACGCGACTTCGCGCCGCTGCTCATCGGGAAGGAGGTTATCGAGCTTGGCGAGCGCGCCGCGGGCCGCCGCCTGGTAGAGCCGCCCCCAAACCTGCTCCAGCATGCTCGCGCCAAGAAAGAGGGCGACCGCCTCTTCCGGCGTGAACACCAGGGGCGGGAGCTTATAGCCGCGCACCAGCGCGTAGCCCCCGCCTGGCCCTCGCTCGCCGTAAACAGGAATACCCATCTCGTCGAGCATGGCGATATAGCGCTGGACCGTCCGTGGCGAGACGTCGAGGGCCTGCGCCAGCTGGGCGGCGGTCTGGTTGGGCTGGCGCTGGAGCAGCATGATCAGGGTGATCAGTCGGGTTGCCGGGTTGGCCATGGCCTGCTTCCCTGGTGCGATGCACCGTCGATACCTCTGTTGTAGCAGGGGTATACGTCAATTCCTGTCGTAATTATCGGCGAGTTTTGGGAAATGGGTCGGCTTGCTCCTTGAGCCACTCCCATAGGCTGGAGATCGGCGCCCGCGCTTGTTGCCTCCTCTGTGAACCTCCCCAAAAGGCTAGCCCGACCCATGGCAGAACGACGGAAGGCCGCTCACCGTCACTGTGCTACCGTAAGGCCAGCATCACAGACGTACGGCTTCCGTATGCTCGAGACTGGCCTGGCTATCCCCTGGAGGTACCCACAATGCTGAAAGCGCTCATCCGCTCCATGCTGTCGTTCCTGGTCTTCTTGTATCAGCGCAGCAATGGGAGGATCGCCGGCAGGATGCAGGGACTCCCTGTGCTTCTGCTGACCACCACCGGACGCAAGACGGGTAAACAGCGCACCGTGCCGTTGGGATACCTGGAGCATGACGGCGCGTACGTGGTCATCGCCTCCTATGCAGGGGCCGACGTGCACCCGGCCTGGTATCTCAATCTGCTCAGCCAGCCGCAGGTTATGATCCAGGTCCAAGATAAGCAGATGGCCGCGATTGCGGAGCCAGCCGACCCTGAGCTTCGGCAGCAGCTATGGGCTAGGCTGGTGGAGCGCGCACCCGGCTATGAGGCATACCAGAAGCGCACGACTCGTGAGATCCCGATCGTCCTCTTGCGGCCTGTCACGCAGAGCTGAGTTGCCTGGGCCGTGCGTCGAAGGTGGCTCAAATCCATCAGGCTGCTGATCAGCTGTGGCGTGCCGATCGCTGGAGGGTGTATCTTCTGCTGCCGCAGAAGGTCTTGTGCCGCCTTTCAAGGCGAGGCATCACGCCAAAACTACGAAAAAGTGACACCTGTTGAGGGGCATGCAGCGATGGCTCCCGGCGCTGGCGGGCGTCGGCTTCGAGGGCTCCAAAACCTGAGCGCGAGATGTTGCTGCTCTGCCGTGCGGAGGGGATTGGGGTGACGCCGTATAGCCCGCTCGCCTCCGGGCGCCTGGCTCGCGATTGGTCGGCGGAAACGACGCCACGCTCTGAGACCGACCAGATCGCCAGGAGCAAGTACGACGCAACCGCGGAGACCGATCGCCAGGTCGTGGAGCGTGTCGCGGAGTTGGCGGCCAAGCGGGGGGTGCCGCGCGCACAGATCGCGCTCGCCTGGCTGCTCCAGAAGCGACCGGTGGTAGCGCCGATCATCGGGGCGACAAAGATCGCGCATTTGGAGGACGCCGTCGGCGCACTGTCCGTGAAGCTCAGCGAGGACGAGGTTTCCTATCTGGAAGCGCCCTACGTGCCGCACCCCGTCGTCAGCCACCAGTAAGGTGGCCCCAGGAGCGCCGATGATCGCCGGCGGAGATGGTGCAGGCCGTAGGGCCTGCCGAGAGATTTCTGTGGTTCCACATAAGGCACCCCAAGTGTCGTCGCGGCCCGCATGATGCAGCATCGAGCCTCGGGGCGAACGGGACGGCGCCCCTACCCTGGCGACACAAGGAGGCAGGATGAAGATCACGATCATCGGGACCGGGAAGATGGCCCGCGGGATCGGCACGCGGGCGCTGGCGGGCGGCCACACCGTCAGCCTGGTGGGCCGCGAGCCGGGCAAGGCGGAGGCCCTCGCCGGCGAGCTGCAGGGCGCGGCTCAGGGAGGCACTGTCCGGGCGGCGGACGGGGCGCCTCTTGACGGCGAGCTGGTTGTGCTGGCCGTCCCCTACGAGGCCGCCGCGCCGCTGGTTCAGCAGTATCGCGACCAGTTGGCGGGCAAGGTGGTGGTCGACATCACCAACCCGGTGAACTGGAGCAACATGATGCCGGCGGTAGCGCCCGGCACCTCTGGCGCGGAGGAGATCGCGCGGGCCGCGCCAGCAAGCGCGCGCGTGGTGAAGGCGTTCAACACCACCTTCGCGAGCACCCTGCTGACCGGGCAGGTCGCCGGGCAGCCGCTTGACGTCTTCATCGCAGGCGATGACGATGGGGCCAAAGCGACCATCAGCGAGCTCGTGACCAGCGGAGGATTGCGCGCGGTCGACGCCGGCCCGCTCCACCGCGCCCGCCAGCTCGAGGCCCTTGGGCTGCTCCACATGGCGGTGCAATCGTCGCTGAACACCGGCTTCGCAAGCGCTGTGAAGATCCTGGCCTGACGGTAGCTGCTGCTTCGCTCATCTGCTGGTGCAGCGCACGGCCCCGCCCCTTCAGGGCTTTTCTCTCTTGTCCTGCTGCTCGCCCGCGGCGTCCGCACCTCCTCCCCTCGGCTGCTGCGGTAGGGTGGCGACGGGGAGGCTCCAGCCGTGCCGCATGGCCGTGAGGCGGAGCCCGAAGCAGAGCGCGGCGCCGATCATCGCCGTCGCCGTAGGTGGAAGGCTCAGCACATGGCCCACCACCACGACGGCCGCGCCCGCGAGCGCGGCGACTGCATAGAGTTCGGCGCCTAACACCGTGGGAACATGGGCGAGCAACACATCGCGCAGCATGCCGCCGCCAATGCCCGACAGCATCCCGAGGAGCGCGGCCATCACCGGGTTGATCCCGTAGCCGAGCGCCTTTTGCGCGCCGACGACGGCGAAGAGCGCCAGCCCTGCGGCATCGAAGATCAAGACGTGGTTGTGGAGCTTGCGCAGCCGCCCGCTGTGGGGATACCAGAAGAACATGATCAGCCCAGCGAGCAGGGAGACCGCGAGGTAACGCCAGTCGCCAATGGCCACCGGTGGGACCGCGCCGATCAGCAGGTCGCGCGTGATGCCGCCGGCAGTAGCCGCCACGAAGGACAGCACAAGCACGCCGAACAGATCGAGGCGCTCCCTGACTCCGGCACCCCCGCCGCTCAGGGCGAACACGAATGTGCCGGCAAGGTCGAGTCCCAGCAGCGTGCCCGCCGTATACGCCTTGAACTCTTCGAGGGGGTTCAACGCTCTTCACTTTCTGAGGGCTGCACCAACACCGATTCCGCCAGGGATTATAGTACGCTAGCGCCCGCCACACAGCGGCCCACCACCAGCGCAGCCAGCAGCACAGCACCCCCTGCCCCCAACGGAAGGGCGGAGCCTGTCTGCGAGTTGATCTTCCCTTGCGACGGTCTAGGTGACGGGTAGCAATGATGGGCAGTTTGCCCTATCCCTTACCGCTGGCCTCGCCCCGGCGATGGCGTGCGGCGAGCCCGCGCAGCGCCTCGTAGACATCAATGTCGAGCAGCACGGCGCTCGGCTTGCCCTTCTGCGTAATGATGATGGGCCGCCGCTGCGCACGGGAGCGCTTCAGCAGCGCCGCGAGCGATGTGGCGGCCTTCGAGATCGGTACAATGCCGCCCTCCTGGTCGGCATCCAGCGTGTAGGGGATGGGTTCAGGCATTGAGGCTCCTCCAAGATAGAGCGGGCGCACATCCTACCATAGAGAGATGACTCGCGGCCAAAGATTCCCGCTCTCTGGAGGCGCTGACCTGTTCCACCGGCGCTCGGTGTCTGCGATGGGGACGGCGCGGGGTGTTGCCGCCCCCGCTCTTTCGGCCCTCGTCGTGCCGACGTCCGCCGCGGGGCGCTGCCCCGCGCCCGTACCACCTGCGCAGTGAGCGGAGTTGCGAGCGGGCTCCGCCCCTCGCGTTCCCCGCCAAGGGAACGGCTGCCCCCTTGGAACCCCCGAAGCCAACGCCCACCTCAATCTGCATGCCATCGCTGCATGCCCCTCTGCGCCGAGAGCGGGCATTGCGTTCCTTGACCCACGCCCGTTGCCGGGCAGCTTCGCCCCCACTAACAAGCCCGTAGGCAGCCAAGCTGTGGGGCAGCTGGTGCCTCGCTGGTAGTGCTGCTCCCGCCCTCGGCGCCGAGGGGCATGCGCCGCCGGGCGCTCTCGCTCGGGAATGCCGCCGGATTTGGAGATTCGGGGCGAGGCCCCCGGCGCGGGGGGTGTCAGGGGCGTGCGTACGCCCTCTGACGAAACAAGCGGGGTGCGGCGCGCCTTGACGCAGTGGCGCGAAGCGCTTGCGCCCGCCCGAAACATGGGAAGCCTGCCTTGCCAGTAGCCGCCCTTCGTGGGTGAAGGCGGCGCGGTTTGGTTGTGGCGCGTTCCCGGTAGGTGGTGAGGCATTTCCTCCGCCCACCCTCCCACCCTGCTATACTTTGTGACGTGAGGAACAAAGAACGCTCAAGCAGGCTG
>DAOUGF010000588.1:0-3730 GCA_034429295.1 Chloroflexaceae bacterium | reverse complement strand
GGCTGCCGTCCGGCAGCGTGCGCACCGGCAGACTCGCCGGATCTGCTGCCCCCGCGAGGGTTGCGACGCTCGCCACCCCAGCCGGGGCAGCGTCGGCCTCGGGCGGCAGCTCGATTGCGATCGTGATGGTTGTCGTGGCTGTGGGCCGGGCCGCCGCTGGTGTAGCGAGCAGAAGGATTGTGGCAAGCAGGGCGGCCAGCGAGCGGGGGAGTGGCATGACAGCTCTGGGTATGGCCACCCCCCTCGCCCGCCTGGCGGGGAGGGGGGCAGTAGTGAACGGTTGAGCGACTGGTGGGCTATGCGCTGCGTGATCCGCTGCCGGCCCCGCGGCGCACGAACACGCTCGCGGCGATCAGGATCAGGCCGA
Organism: Chloroflexaceae bacterium; assembly: GCA_034429295.1. Classification (GTDB taxonomy): domain Bacteria; phylum Chloroflexota; class Chloroflexia; order Chloroflexales; family Chloroflexaceae; genus OHK40. The sequence goes on along the minus strand of DAOUGF010000588.1, from coordinate 3,363 downwards.
GGATCGTCGCCAGGAGCGGGAGCGGGCTTGTGTCTCCGCTGGTCGCTGGCAGCACCGCCGGTACGATCGTGTCGAGCGGTACCGAGGCCTGATTATTGTCGGGGTTGCTGTCGGGGCTGCTGCTGCTCACCACAGCGAGGTTGGTGTTGTTCGGCGGGGTGGCCGCGGCTCGCACCCTGGCCTGCACGCGGATCTCCACGCTCTCGCCTGCCGCCAGATCCCCGATCTCAACCCGCACGCTCTGCCCGCTCACGCTCACCTGGCCGCGGGTGGCCGACACCTCGCCAACATCAAGGAACCCGGGGAGTGTATCCTCCACCACCACGCCGCTGGCCGGCGCGCCGCCCTGGTTCGTCACGAGGATAGTGTAAGTCACCGAGTCACCGACCACGGCGGCCGACGGGCTCACGCTCTTGCTGATCGTCGGATCAGCCGCTGGCGGGAGCGGGGCCGCGGTGGGCGTGGCCGTTGGCTCAGGGGTTGCGGTTGGCTGTTCGCGCGGCTCCTCGCCGCCCACATCGCCGCCATCGTCTGGCGGCTCCGTGGGGATCACGGGCGGAGGCGTGGCGGTGGGCGGCTCAGGCGGGAGCGTAGCGGTGGGAGTCGCCGGCGGGAGTGTGGCGGTGGGCGGATCGGGCGGAGTGGTTGGCGTTACCGGCGTGCTCGTGGGCGGCTCGATCGGCGGCGTCTCCGTCACCAGCATATACGGCGCTGCCGCGGCCGGCGTGATCAGCCGCGGCGCCATTCCCCAACCGATCAGGAGCAGGCCGAGCAGTGTTAGGAGGGCCCGCGCAGGTGCAGCCTTCATCATAGTTCCTAGCTGGCTTCAATACGTCGTACGAAGCTCACTCGTGGAGTTCTATCCTATCATACTTTTACAGTAGCGTTAACAAGAGAAAAGGGGGCATATTATAACACACTGTAGTAGGGCGTTAAGCCTCTCTGTTGCGCCACGACGCCTTCTGGCGGAGTTTCGCTTAAGCTGTGCGTCTGGTTCGCTTGCAGATCAATTTGTAGCACCCTGTTGAGCCGCCCTTGACGCATCCGCGCGAAGCCCATAAGATCGCTCTGCGCCGCGGCTCGCTGTGCTGACCAGCTCGCGCTGCATGAGCCTTGCCTGAGGAGACATCCGTTGAACTTTGTCCCTACGCGCCACGGCCAGCTTCACTACCTTGAGGTGGGCTCGGGGGCGCCGCTGCTGCTGCTCCACGGTAACACCTACAGCGCCACTACCCAGGAGCGCCTCGCCGCCCGCTTCGCCGACGAGCACCGCGTGATCAGCGTGGATCTGCTGGGCCACGGCCAATCGGCTCGCCCCGATGGGCTCTTCTCTACTCGCTACTTCGCCATGCAGGGCGAGGCCATCGCCGACTTGCTAGGTACCTTGTTCGATGGGCCGGTGCCTGTCTTTGGCATGAGCGCTGGCGGGGTTACTGCCCTGAACGCGATCTGCGTGCGGCCCGACCGCGTAGCCGCGCTCATCCTTGATGGCGTCTTCCGCCAGGTGACCAAGGAGACCGTCGAGGCCCACCACCAGAGTACCGCCTCCATGTCACCCACTTGGCACCGCTACATGGCAGGGCAGCACGGCGCCGATTGGTGGCCTGTGCTGAACGCGAGCGTCGAGCGGACCGTCGAGCTGCTGGCCGAGGAGCAGACCGTGGTGGCGCCATGCCTCGACACGATCACCGTACCTACCCTGGTCTTTCAGGGCGGCAAAGACGGTTTCGTGCCCGACGCCCAGGCCCGCGCTGTGGTTGCCGGCATCAAAGGGGCGCGCATGGTCTACGAGCCGGAGGGCGGCCACCTGATCGCCTGGCGCAACCCCGACGCCTTCCGCGAGCGCGTCCGCAAGTTCCTCCACGAGTACGGCCTTGTCTGAATGCAAAACGCACCATTGTAAGCAGCGAAGCCATCTCGCATTTTGCAGCTTGCATTGACATGAAGATCGCCTACTTCGACTGCTTCCACGGTGCGGCAGGCGACATGCTCCTCGCCGCCTTGCTCGACGCCGGCCTCGACCTTGGGGCGCTCGAGGCGGCCCTCGGCGGCCTCGGGCTGACGGGGTATGCGCTGCGGCCAGCTCGCCTGGTGAGCCATGGCATCACCGGCACCAGGCTCGATGTAGAAGTGGCGCCAGGCCAACCCCAGCGGGATTGGGCCCAGATCCGTGCCTTCATCGAGGCCGCGCCGCTGAGCGAGCGGGCCCGCCGCTGGGCCCTTGGCGCCTTTGGTCGCCTGGCCCGCGCCGAGGCCGCTATCCACGGCGCTCCCCTCGATCGGGTCCACTTTCACGAGGTCGGCGCGCTCGACAGCATCATCGACACGGTCGGGGTCTGTGTCGGCCTTGATCTGCTCGGCGTCGAGGCGGTCTACGCTTCGCCGCTGCCCTTGGGCCGTGGGTGGGTCCGCACCCAGCACGGCCCGCTGCCGGTGCCGGCGCCCGCCACGCTGGCCCTGCTCGCCGAGGTGGGCGCGCCCACGCTTCCCGCGCCGCCCGACAGCCACGGCGAGCTGATCACACCCACTGCCGCAGCCCTCCTCGCCGAGCTCGCTACCTTCGTCCAGCCATCCCTCACTCTCCGCCGCGTCGGCCTCGGCCTCGGCCACAAGCAGTTCCCCCGCCTCAACGGGCTGCGGGTCTGGCTCGGGGAGGGAGCGGGAAGTGAGGAGCGAGGAAAAGAGAACGAGGAGCAGGGAGCAAAGAGCAGGGAGCAGGCTGGGCATACCCACGAGCAGGGGCATCACCACGAGCACCATCATAGCTCAGCCCATGAGCAGAAGCACAGTCATGAAGGCGAGCCGGCGACTGAGCGCGCCCCTATGCTCAATGCCACTCGCGAGGCGCTGGTCGAGCTCCGTTGCAACCTCGACGACGCCACGGGCGAGCAGGTCGCCTACGCCATCGAGCGGCTCCTCGCGGCGGGCGCCCTCGACGCATGGGCCGCCCCTCTGGTGATGAAGAAGGGCCGCCCCGCCGTGCTCCTCGCATGCCTTGCGCGCCCCGAGCAGGCCGAGGCGATGGCGACCATCATCCTGCGCGAGACGCCGAGCCTCGGTGTGCGCTGGTCGCCCGTGGAGCGCCTGGCCGCCGGGCGCGATTGGGTGCAGGCCGCCACCCCTTGGGGCCCCGTGCGAGTGAAGCGCAAGCTCCTGGGCGATGAGGTCGCCGGCATGGCGCCCGAGTACGAGGACTGCGCCGCCATCGCCCGCGCCCACAACGTGCCCCTCGCCCAAGTCTACGCCGCGGCCCTCCGCGCCTTAAGGGAGGCGGGGTGACCGCTCGCTTGCGCTCGCTGGGTGACAAGGTGAACGCCCTCGCTACGCAGAGGATTCGCCTCGTCTTGCGACCCGGGCTAGGGG
>DAOUGF010000587.1:0-3258 GCA_034429295.1 Chloroflexaceae bacterium | reverse complement strand
GTCGGGGGGCGGGCGTCCGCCCCCTGACAATTCAAGCGGGGCGCGGGGCGGCAGCGCCCGCAGCAGGCGTGGGCTGCTGCCCACCTCTCCGGTGGAGGGCGGACGTCCGCCCCCTGACAAAACAAGCGGGGCACGGGGCGCCAGCCCCGCCGACTTCCCCGGAGAGCGCGGCGGCAGCCGCGCCATATCGTGGCTTTACGATGATACAGAGCCCACTTTACCCGCGCGGGGCTGTATTTTTCCCGTCGTCGCTTCCTCTTTAGAGGCATCGACTCGGAGTTTGCTAAGCGCCGGCTTGGGTTCCACTGTTCATCTGCGGACGAACAGTGGCTCTGCTTGCCTAACAGAAAGGAGCGAGCGCGTCGCCGCTACGCCTTCTGCCAAACTCTTCCGGCTCTGCCCGGTAGCTGAAGGCAGTCGCATGGCGAGGGGCTGAGGGAGCGCGTAACAGCCTGTTCATTACAAGGGGGAGGGGGGAGTATGGGCCATGTACGGCGATTATTCTCGACACGCTTGGCAAGCAGCGGGCTCTGGCTATTGCCTGTCGCCATCATCCTGGCGCTGGCCATGTCGAGCACGTTGCTGGCCGCCCCGGTAACCCTCGTGGACGACGCGGGGCCCGACGACGAGCCCGGCCAGAAGGATCTGAGCCAGCTCACCGTAGACTATGAGCCAGGTGGAGGCATCGATCTCCTCGTCTCCTGGAACTGGGACGACACCAGCGTCAGTGGCGCCAACACAGGCGACGGCTGCAGCCTCTTCGACACCGACAACGATGGCCTCGCCAACTTCTCGCTCTGTGCCGTCTGGGAGAACGGCGCCACCTACCAGACCACCATCCTCTACTCGTGCGGCGACACTCGCTCCGACCGCTGCACCAATCCGATCGTCAAGCTCGCCGAGGATGTCGACGGCGACGGCGATCTGGAGGCAAATGTCGGCGGGCCCTACCTGTCGAGTTGCGACGTGCAGGAGGTGGCCGGCAGCGACCCGTTCGGATTGCGGCCAGGCAACCAGCAGGACGAGACCGATGATACCGTGGCTACCTGCGAGATCGATCTGAGCGATTTTGGTGACTCGGACGCGTTCCTGCTCAATGTCTGCAGCTACCCCTCGGGCCAGCCGAACTCCGACCCGTCGGACTGTGTTGTCACTCCCAACAGCGGCTTCCTGACGATCGTCAAGGAGGCGGGGAACGACGACAGCACTGTCTTCAACTTCACGCTCAGCCCGGCCGCTACAAACGGCGTCACGGCATTTTCCATCACGGGCAGCGGCTCGGTACAGCTGATTGTCGTGAACCCCGATGTAAACTATTCGCTCAGCGAGAGCATCCCGGCCGGCTGGTCGTTGCAGAGCGGCTCATGCGTGACTGATGGGAGCCCGACCGGCAGCTTCGCCGGCAACACTATCAGCAACATCGACATCCAGTCGGGCCAAGAGACGATCTGCACCTTCACCAACGCGCTCTTCACCCCGACGCCGACTGAGACACCCACCAACACCCCGACAAACACGCCAACCAATACAGCCACGCCCACCCACACTCCGACGAATACGCCCACCAACACCCCAACCAATACGGCCACGCCCACCAACACCCCAACTAACACGCCGACCGCCACCGCCACGCCCACCGCCACCCCGACGAATACGCCCACCAACACGCCGACCGCTACCGCCACACCCACGGCGACGAGCACACCCACCAACACGCCGACCGCTACCGCCACGCCCACGGCGACGAGCACACCTACCAACACACCAACCGCTACCGCCACGCCCACTGACACACCAACCAACACTCCGACGAATACGCCTACCAACACGCCGACCGCCACCGCCACGCCCACGGCAACGAGCACGCCAACAGCAACCCCTGCCCAGTTCGAAGGCTGCACGCCGGGCTACTGGAAGCAGAAGCAACACTTCGACTCGTGGGTCGGCTATAACCCGAACCAAACCCTTGAGTCGGTGTTCGACGTGCCGAACAGCCTTGGCCTCGACAACACGACTCTGGTCCAAGCGCTGAACTTCAATGGCGGCTCGGGTACTCAGGGCGGGGCCCATATCCTGCTCCGCGCAGCCGTCGCAGCGCTCCTGAACTCGGCTAATCCGGACGTGGACTATCAGCTGAGCACCGCCCAAGTGATCAGCCAGGTAAACACGGCGCTCGCCAGCAACAACCGCAACACCATGCTCACGCTGGCCACGACACTCGATGGCTACAACAACGCCGGCTGCCCCCTGAACTAGGCGCAAATACATTCCCGAGCGGGGCCGAGGGCGAGGGTGTTTCCCTCGCCCTCTTCTCTCGCCTGGCGCGATTTGTACAAAATGTACAAATAGAAGGCGGCGATTTTTGTTGATTTTGTACAAATGATCCGCTATAATCGGGATAGCTCCGGTGTGGCCGACGTCGCCGACGCCGGACGAGCCACAACGAGGATGCTCAAGCTTTCTGGAGGTACCACTATGCGCAACGGCAGCTACGCCCACTCCAGTGTGGAGACAGTCGCCCGCAAGCTCCCCGAGGCCCGCGCCCTGTTCCGCGAGGCCCGCATCGATAGCACCGCTACCATGCACCTGGCCGACGCGGCCCTCGCCACCTCGACCAATGTCGATGAGCTGCTCGCCGTCCTTGAGGATCGCCTGCGCCGCCAGGCCCGCCGCGCCAGGCGGGCGGCCACGATCGAGCACGAGGAGCTCGCGCTGGCCTAACGCCCGATCTACACGGAACATCGCCCCTCTTCTGCCAGGCAGAGGAGGGGTTTTTGCTTCATAATCAGCGGAAAAGCCCTTGACAAAACAATAGGCAGATGCTATTTTAGGCAAGGCTAAATATTTTTCTTGCTGACACGTATTTTGTATGATCTGCTAGAGAGGCAGCGACTATGGTCCGGCTCATGCGAGCGCTTCTGCTGACAACGGCCCTCATCATGCTCCTGGCCGCCTGCGGCGCCCAAGGCGCCCCGGGGCGGACGGCTGGCGGCCCCCTGAAGGTCGTCTCAACTACGGGCCAGATCGGCGACGCGGTGCGCTACATCGCCGGCGAACATATCGAGCACTCCACGCTGCTCGGCCCTGGTATCGACCCCCATACCTACGTGGCCACCGAAGGCGACCTGCGGACGTTCCAGCAGGCCGATGTGATCTTCTACAACGGCCTCCATCTGGAGGCGCAGCTCGAGCGGGTGCTGGAGCAGATCGGCGAGCGCAGCGCAACCCGGGTGGTCGCCCTTGGCGATACGCTCGATG
>DAOUGF010000586.1:0-2213 GCA_034429295.1 Chloroflexaceae bacterium | reverse complement strand
AAGGCCCTCTCTGCCCCCGAGGTGATCGTCGTCAACTTGCAGTCCCACGTCTACGACCCCGCCGACGAGTTTAAGTTCCCTTGGGACTGCGTGTTGGTCGATGTCTGGGAGCCAAAGAACGGCTAGACTGCGCCACGGCGATCTGTCGGGATGGAGCCGTACGGGCGGTCATGATGGGCCGCCCACGCAGCGGCGAGCTCGCCGGCAGCACCCTCCTCCCGATGCCCTGTGCCGTCACTCCTCCACCGCGCCCTCGAACTGCTCGAGCCGCGCCACCCGGCCCCGCTCATCAACCTCGACGGCGATCACATCGATCCGCCAGGGCGTCTCCGGCGACAACCCGGCCTCGGCGAGATAGGCGTAGGCAAGCTGGACGAGACGGCGCTGCTTCGCCGGGCCGACGCCCGTCTCGGGCGGTAGCACGCCGCTGCGCCTGGTCTTCACCTCGACAAAAAGCAACTGGCCGCCCAATTGGGCGACCAGATCGATTTCGCCGTTGGGACAGCGCCAGTTGCGGGCGACGATCCTGGCGCCCCGCCCTTGCAGGTAGGCCGCCGCCGCCAGCTCGCCGAAGCTGCCGAGGCTGCGCCTAGCCGAAGGCATACTTGCGCCACACGTCGTGGCGCTCCAGCTCGCCGAGCAGGGCGAAGGCCACATACTGCGGCTGCCGCGGCGTCGTCAGCAGGGTCATATTGGCCTGCTCGGGCGTGCGCCCGCCCTTGCGGTGGTTGCAGTCGCGGCAGGCCGTGACAACATTATCCCAAGTGGTAGTCCCGCCCTGCGAGCGGGGCACCACATGATCCATCGTCAGCTGGGAACGGCCTGGCTGCGCGCCGCAATACTGGCACGTCTCGCGGTCGCGGGCGAAGACGCCCCGCCGTGAGCAAGGGAGCCTGAGTCGGCGCGGGATGCGGATGTAGCGCACCAGCCGGATCACGAGGGGCACGTCGAAGCTGAGCGCCAGCGCCCGCAGTTGCTGCGCGGCGGCCTCGATCAGCTCGGCCTTTTCCTGCAGCAGCAGGACGACCGCACGCCGTACCGAGATGAGTTGAAGCGGCTCGTAGCTTGCGTTGAGAACGAGGACGCGCTGTCCCAAGGCACCCACCCCCTTCAGAACCGTTGTCTGTGTACAACGCTCTGCGCGGGGAGAAGGTGTGCGGTCCCCGGCTAGAGCGCCTGCACCCTGGCGTGGCTCGCGGTGGAGACCGCACGGATGGCCTTGAGCAGCGCGCTACCACCTACGCCGCCGCAGCGGTCGTAGAGGCGCGCGGCGCTCACCCGGGAGTGCAGGCGACTCAGACGAGCGCTGCGGCTAGGGTGGCGCATACTATGCCAGCCGACGGTGATCACGGGCCGTGCCTTTCGGTTGCGCCTCCAGAGGTTGTGAGGCGCATAACATCTAATAACCTCAACTATAAAGTAGCATGAATGGGCGCGACTTGTCAATTTTAACGCGCCACCTCGCTGAATATTAGCTCGTCGATCAGCCGCTCCACCGGCGCCCGGTCATCCGTGAAGGGTTCGTAGCGGGCCTCGGCCGCCGTAAAGCGCCGGATCGGCCCGAAGCGCCCCTCGTTCAGCGCCCAGTACTGCACCAACTGCAGCGCCCGATAGCGCGGCTCAGCCTCGGCCGCCTTCGCCACTTGGGCCGCGTTGGCGATAAAGTTCGCCACCCCGTCGCCCGCCGGCTCGTTCACGCCGATCAGGAGCGCATTCGAGAAGCGCGTATCTATTATGTAAACCTCTGGAAACACCGCCAGCATCGTCGAGCCCAAGGCGTTCACCAGCCGATCGTCGCCGCTCGCCGGGCGCCCGGCGTTCACCACCGCCACGCCCCGCGGGCTCAGGTGCGCCTTCACCTCGCTGAAGAACTCCACGGTGGTGAGGTGAAACGGGATGTAGGGCTGGTGGTAGGCGTCCATGCCGATCACATCGTAGCGGGCATCGGCCCCCGCCAGCCAGTAGCGCGCGTCCTGGGCATAGGTGGTGTAGTTGGGGAAGGCCGGGTCCTGGTCCTCCAAGTCGAAGTAGCGCCGCCCCAGTCCGATGATCGCAGGGTCGATCTCCACGGCGTCGATGCGCGTCTCCGGCCCGTAGATCGCGAGGAACTGCTTGGGGATGCTCCCAGCCGCCGAGCCGAGCAGCGCCAGGCTCCGCACATCTTCAGGCGCCATCTCGGGGTAGACGTAGGGCGCCACGGCGAAGTAGTCCCA
>DAOUGF010000585.1:0-9260 GCA_034429295.1 Chloroflexaceae bacterium | reverse complement strand
GGTCGTCGGTCGTCGGTCGTCGGTTGCCGGTCGTCGGTTGTCGGTCGTCGGTCGTCGGTCGTCGGTCGTCGGTCGTCGGTCGTTGGTCGTCGGTCGCCGGTCGTCGGTCGTCGAGTCGCGCCGCGAGCTCTAGGAGCCGGGCCACGAGCCAGCCGCAGGCGAGAGCCACGGGGATGTAGATCGCGATCATCACCGAGAAGCTCTGGAGCATCACTGCGCCGGGCACGCTCAAGAGGCTGGTGGCCATATATCCGGCCAGCAACAGCATCCAGAGGCCCAGGCCGGGAAGCATCCACTCGCGCCGCAGCAGCGCCCAGAGCAGCGCCGCGCCGCTGACGATGAGTAGTGGCGGAGCCATATAGGTCGGCAGCAGCGCCCAGGCCTGATAGTCCGTCCACACATAGTCGAAGGGGGTGCCGAAGGCGACGGCCTCGCCCATCGTCGCGGCGAGCTTGCTGTTAGCGACGTGGAGCGCCCACGGGGCGAAGAGCAGCGCCGTCACGGCGCCCGCGAGCGCCAGCCAGCCCAGGCCGCCGAGCCAGGCTCGCCAGTCGAAGCGCCAGTGGGGCAGGGCCCAGCAGAGCAGCAGCACGCCCACGAAGGCGGCGTAGAAGAAGGCCATGCGGTAGTAGCATAGAGCCATCCCCGCCACGATGAGCCCGAGCAGCAGAGCCGGGCGCCAGTCGCGCCGGGGCGCCGCCAGCAGATCCCAGGTGAGGACCAGCGCCGCCGGCAGCACTACATGGCCGCTGAGCTGGGCGTATCGGCCCCAGTTTACATAAAATCCAGGCAGCAGCGCGAGCAGTCCGGCAACAAGGAGCGCGGTCAGCCCTGCCCAACGGCTGCCGCCGGCGAGGCGCACAGCGAGCGGGTAGAGGGCGAGAGCCGCTGCAGCGTTGAGCAGCTGACCGGCCACGATGGTGGCCTGAACCCCGCCCATGCCCGTGAACCAGGCGATGGCGGCGGCCGTGGCCGAGAAGCCGAACTGTACCGTGAGGGTGGTGTAGGGCGCGTAGGGCGCCCAGGAGTCGAAGAGGCCGCCGTTGTCGAGCAGCAGCTGGGTGATCATCGCGTGCTGGTAGGAGTCGCCCCACATGGGGGCCTCCAGCGAGCCTACCACTAGCAGTCGCGGTAGGGCGATCAGCAGGAGCAGCGCGATGAGGCCGAGGTCGAGGGCGTCGAGCCGCGGCCGCCAGGCTCGCAGCGCCGCGGGGCGCAGCCGTCGCGCCTGCCAGAGCAAAGGCGCCGCGCCGAGGATCACGGGGAGCCAGGCGTTCCACGGGCCGGGCCGCAGCCCCAGCTGGCGCGCCCAGATGAGCCAGAGGGGCAGGAGGGCCACGCTGATGCCGAGGGCCAAAGCCAGGCGCTCGGCCCAGTGGCGCCGTGCACTGGGCAGATCCAGAGCCGCAAGCAGGCCAAGCCCCGGCAGCACGCAGGCCAGCATCCCCACCAACAGCGTCCCCAGGCTGGCGAGCAGGCGCCAGGCGAAGCCGAGCAGGCGCGGCCCCACGGCGAAGAGCTGCGCGTGGACGAGCTGGGCGTCGGTTGGGCGTCCATCGCTGTAGAGCGCACCGTCGCGGTAGCTGGCGCCGGGCATCACCGCAGCTTGCACGCTGCCTGCGCCCTCGATGGCGAGGGAGAGGTAGTAGTCCCGCTGGCGCGAGGCCAGCGGCGCCGGGAAGGTGAAGCTAACCATGCCCGGCGCGGTGACGGCGCTGACAGGCACACTGGCCGCCGTCAGCGTGGGGCCGTCCACGCTCTCGTGAAGCGCTGCGCGGATCACGCCGTCGCCTGGCGTCTCCGGCTGGAGGAAGATCTGCACGCCCTGCAGGCCGTCGTGATGGACCACGAAGGTCTGCCCCAAGGTGGCGCCGGCTCCTAGGGAGCGGAAGGAGGCCTGGCCCAGCGGCACCTGCGGCTCGACGGCGGTGCAGGCAGCGAGTAGCACAACCAGGATGATGACAAGAGCGAGCCGCGCGGGTCGTAAGGCGAGGCGAAGCCTTCGCATGCGCGCCGCGGCGCCGAAGCAGCTGGGCAGAACAACCTCCATAGGCAGATATCGTTGCCGGCCGTGGGCCGCGGAGCAGATTATAGCGTAAGGCGAAGGCAGGCCGGGCAGAGGGCCGCCCCTGGCGGGATTCGCCACAACGCCCTGAGCGGGGTATAGTCAAGGAGAGCATGGATCGCCGCGCTGGCGAGGTGGAGGCGGGCGTTGTGGCGCCATCCCGCTGGCCGCCCAGGAAGGATATGACGTTATGGGAGCCCGTGAGCAGATCGATGAGCTGGCGGCTGTGCTGGCCGCCTTCGCCCCTCAGGCATCTGAGGTAGATGCCGTGGCCCGTCTGGTCGCCGACGCGCTTCTTGCGGGGCGCACTCTCTTCACATGCGGCAACGGCGGCAGCGCGGCCGACGCCATTCACCTGGCCGAGGAGCTGATCGGCCGCTACCGCAGCAACCGCCGGCCCCTCGCCGCCATCTGCCTCAACGCCGATGTGGGTGCGCTCACCTGTATCGCCAACGACTTCGGCTACGACGCGGTGTTCGCCCGCCAACTGGAGGGGCTGGCTAAGCCCGGCGATCTGCTGGTGGCCTTCAGCACCTCGGGCGGCTCGCCGAGCATCCTGCGGGCCTTGCAGGTCGCGAGGGAGTTGGGCGTGGCGACGGTGGCCCTGCTGGGGAAGGGCGGCGGCGCGGCGCGCGATCTGGCAACACACGCGATCGTCGTGCCGAGCGGGAACAGCGCCCGCATCCAGGAGATCCACGGCCTGATCCTCCACGCGATCTGCGAGGAGGTTGAGGGGCGGGTGGCGTAGCTGGGCTGGCGCGGGAGCAGGCGGCAGGATATGCGAGGGCGATGAGACAGTACACGTAGCCCGTACGGCGTATCGCCGATCAGGGTACAATAGGCCGCCCGTGCGAACCGGCAGGTATGGACGACGAGCTACGGATTACGGACTACGGGGGTTGCATGGACCGCATCCTTGTGACGGAGCAGATCGCCGCCGAGGGCCTGGAGACGCTCCGGCAGGCCGCTGAGGTAGATGTTCGGCTCGGCCTCGATCAGGCCGGGCTGCTCAAGCTGATCGGCGAGTACGACGCGCTGGTGGTGCGCTCGGCCACCAAGGTGACCGCCGAGGTTATCAACGCCGGCACGAATCTGCGAGTGATCGGGCGGGCTGGCACCGGGGTGGACAATATCGACGTGGAGGCTGCGACCCGCCGCGGGATTGTGGTGGTGAACGCGCCGGCCTCGAACAATGTGGCGGTGGCCGAGCTGACGATCGGCATGTTGATCTCTCTGGCCCGCTCCATCCCCCAGGCTCACCTATCGCTGCAGAGCGGCAAGTGGGAGCGGTCGAAGTTTGTCGGCTGGGAAGTGCGAGGCAAGACGTTGGGCCTTATCGGCCTGGGGCGGATCGGCTCCGAGGTGGCGGTGCGGGCTCGCGCCCTGGAGATGCACGTGCTCGCCTACGACCCGGTGGTCTCCCTCGACCGCGCCGAGCAGATCGGCGTGGAGTTGGTGGCGATGGAGGAGTTGCTGCAGCGGAGCGATGTGGTCTCCATCCACGTGCCGCTGCTGGAGGGGACGCGCAACCTCTTCGATGCCGCCCGCATCGCCCGCATGAAGCGCGGCGCCTACCTGATCAACGCCAGCCGCGGCGGCATCGTTGACGACGATGCGCTGATCGCCGCGCTGGAGAGCGGGCAGCTCGGCGGCGCCGCCCTGGATGTGTATAGCGTCGAACCGCCCCCGCCCGACAGTCCGTTGCTCGGCCACCCGCGGATCATCACCCTGCCCCACGTGGGCGCCTCCACCGCCGAAGCCCAAACCTCGGCTGGCACCGAGGTGGCCGAGGGTGTGGTGATGGCGCTGAGCGGGGGATCGCCCCGCTACGCCGTGAACGCGCCCTTCGTGGCCCCCGAGGCCTGGGGTGTGCTGCAGCCTTACCTCACCCTCGGCCGCCAGATGGGCCGGCTGATCAGCCAGCTGATGCGCAGCCCGGTGCGCAGCTACGACATCGAGTATTGCGGCGAGTTGGCCGATATGGACACGCAGCCGGTGCGGCTTGCGGTGCTCCAGGGGCTGCTGGCTGCCAGCAGCAGCGAGCGGATCACGCCGGTGAACGCGTCGCTGATCGCCCGTGAGCGGGGTGTGCGCATCAGCGAGCGCATCTGCCGTGAGGCCCAGAGTTACTCCGGCCTGCTCGTGGTGCGGGTGCAGGCTGCCGACGATGTGCATGCCTTCTCGGGCACAGTGCTGCGGGGCGAGCCCCATATTGTGCAGGCCGACGGCTACTTCGTCGATTTCATTCCCCAGGGGCCGCTGCTCTTCACCTACCACCGCGATCGCCCCGGGATGATCGGGCGAGTCGGCACGCTGCTCGGCAGCGCCGATGTGAACATCTCCGGCATGTATGTGGGCCGCCTGGCGCCTCGCGAGCAGGCCATGATGGTCCTCACCCTCGATGAGCCGGCCTCAGAGGAGGTGCTCAACACCATCCGTGCGCTCGATGATATCGAGCACGCGGTGGGGGTTACGTTGTGAGGTGAGCGCTGAAGCGCGCACCTCTCATCGCCTGCGGGGCGCTGCCGCCCCGCACCCCAACGCTGGTCGTTCCGACGCTTGCTTGCGAGGCGCTGCTGCCCCGCACTCCCGGCCCAGGAGGGCCCGCGCGGGCCCTCCTGGACCTCCCGCGCCAGGGGACGTTGTCCCCTGGACCCCTAAAGCCGACGCCCGCCAGCGGCGACACGCCATCGCTGCATGCCCCTCGGCGCCGAGAGCGGGCGTTGCGTTCCCAAATGCGCGCCCGCTGCCGGCCACAGCATCCAGCCAGCCTACTCGTTTCGCGTCTTCAGTTTCGCGCCTTTGTTTCGCGTCTTCCCTTTCGCTGATTCGCGCTTTCGTTTCGCGTCATTCGCCCCGTTTCGCGTCATTCGCGATCCAAACGTTCCCGCCAAGGTTGATACCGCTTCTCCTCAGGGTAGCTCGCGCACCGCGAAGTTGTCGAACCAGATCTCGACGCCGCCGGCCTCGTTGTAGGAGTTGGTGGAGACGCCGATCTTGCCTGTGGGGTAGGTGGCGTCGTTCACATCGCCAACCTGGATGTCGTTGATGTAGATGCGGATGCGCTCGCCCTGCTTGATCACCCGCAGGCGATTCCAGTCGCCGGGGCGCACAATCTCCTCGGGGTTGCCTTCGACCAGGATGGGCGGATCGCCCTCGACCCGCACGACGAAGAGCCGGTAGTAATCCTCGAAGAGCTCGAACTTGTAGAAGCCCACGTCGGTGCGCTGAGCGAAGACAAGGGCGCAGCTGCCGTCGGTGCCGCCTGCCGCCACCAGGCAGTCCACTTCGGCGATAAAGTTGGTGAGCTCCCGCACCTCGTAGAGCTCGTAGGAGGAGCTGGCGCCCTGCCAGATCACCTTGAAGACACCATCCTCGATGACGTCGGTCTCGATCTCCTGGAAGACGCCGGTGAACCAGTTGTTGCGGTTATCAACGAACTCGTCGTTGAAGACCACCCGGCTCGCGCCGTAGATCTGCTCGATCTCGGCGGTGGCCTGGAGCAGCGCCTCGGTGGCCTGGAGCGCCTCGGCTGTCTGCGCCTCTGCCGTCTGCACCGCGCTGGCGCCCCCGCCGACCCCCCCGCCCACAATGCCGCCGCCTCCGCTCACGGTGGGTGCCGCGGTAGGCTCTGACAGGTTCTCGGTGGGCGCTTCCGCAGGGCGGGTGGGGATGGCCTCAAGCGATGGCACGATCAGCTCGCCGCCCTCCTCGCTTGGCTCGGGAACCGGCGTGTCCAGGTCAACGACCGCGGTGGAGAAGACGGCGGAGACCTGCTGGCCGAAGTAGCCGAGGAGCGCGAAGCTGGCCACACAGCCGACGATGCAGAGGCCGGCCAGGCTGAGCAGGACGATCGCCCAGACGGGCAGGCCGCGGCGCGGGGCCGGCTGAGCCGCTGTGGGCGCGTCGGCAGGGAGGCCGAAGGGCGCCTGGCCCTGGGGCGGGGTGCCCTGCGGGGGGAGTGGCGGCGGTAGGGGCGTCTGGCCTTGGGGGGGAGTGGTTGGAGGCGGGGTGAGCGCCGGGAGCGCGATCGTCGGCTCGATCGCCGGCTTCTCGGGCTGCTCCGGCATCCGGCTGCCGCAGTTCGCGCAGAAGCGCTGGTTTTCACCCACCTGCGCCCCGCAGTTCGGACATGTGCGTGTAGTGGTCATCTCCTCCCCCTACTGGCAGTGTAGATTGCAGATTGCGGCGGCGCGGGGGCCGCCCCTATGCCTCACGGGTTCCTGCCGGGCTGCACCCGGATGAGCTGCCGCCGAAGATCGTTACGGGCAGCCCACAGTCGGCGGCGTAGCGCTCGGCGATGGCCCGCAGGGCGGGCTCGGCGTCGACCCGCCCGAGTACAACCAGGGTAGCTCTCGTGGCGGGGGCGGGCATCCGCGCGCCGAAGAGCCCGGCCTCGGGCCCGGCGGCGTCGATCTGCTGGGCGAGCTGGTCGGCATGGAGGTCGCCGAGGCCGGCGGCGCGCTGCGCCCAATGGGAGCTGGCGAGCAGCTCACCAACGATGGTCAGGTCTTCGTCCCGCTGAGCCTTGTTGGCCGCCGCGCGCAACAGCGCCGCCGCCGTGCGCGCCCGCAGGTGCTCCTCTATCGGGAGCGCCGCGGCTGCCCGCAGCGGATAGAGCTGCTCCGGGTCGATCGTTACGCCGGGCAGCGGGCCGTAGCGGGCGAGGAACTCCTGCCCCGCGAGAACCTCGGGCAGCAGCGGGCCCAAGCGCCCCGCGAAGCGGGCGACGCCGATGTTGCTGAGATAGCCGAGCCAGCGGGCGTCTGCCTCATGCGGCGGGAGGTCTTCGGCGTCCGCGGCCATGCGGTAGGCCATAGCGCCGGCAGTATGGGTCAGCGTGACATCTGTAGTTGGCCCATCGCCCACCCGCAGCGCCCAGAGAGCGGTGTGGGCGGGCAGGTGAAGGTTGCCCCAGAGCCAGGCCGGCTGCTGGTGCAGCTGCAAGAGGGCGCCACCCGGCGCGCAGACGCTCACCAGGGCTCCGAGGGCGCCCGGGTCGTGCTCCGGGCCGGCCACACGGGCCGCGCCGACCTGGCAGCTGAGGCCGAGCTCGCGGGGCGAGAGGTGCACGCCGTAGGCGGAGACAAGGGCTTGGGCGATGGCCGCGACCAAGCCACTCGACCAGCCTGGCCCATCGGCGATGTCGATGAGCGCGGCGGCCCCGCCCGGGAAGCGCACGAACTCCTCGCGCATGAGCGCAAGCCAGGCTGCCGCCGCAAGCCTGGCGTACTCCGGCAGAGGGGCAAGATCCGCTGCGGCGGCGGCATACTCGCGGGGGGAGCCGTCGGGGTGGCACAGCGCCTCAAGGGGTATCGAAAGGTGCTGACCGGCCTCATCGCGCAGGCGGAGCAGCGGCTCGGGGGCGGGCTGTAGGGCCAGGAAGCTGCCGCCGCCCAGCGGCCAGCCCAGGGCCAGGGCGCCGCCGTAGGCCGCCGCTCCGCCGAGCAGATCGAGCCAGCCGGGCGCGCGTGCGACCGTGATCGGCCGGCCCCGGTCGAAGAAGCTGCCCCGTAGGGCGCGGGCCTCGCTGATGAAGCAGTCGAGCTCGGTGGGCATGGAAATTTGTCACAGAGGCGCAGCGCAGCCCCGCGTTCGCCTAAGTATCAGCAGCTTGTTGGCCGGTAATGGCCCGGCTGGCATATCCCAAGGAGGGCGGCCGCGAGAGGTTGCCTTCACAGCTCTGTGCCGAGGGAGGCTCACGATACCGTG
This sequence comes from Chloroflexaceae bacterium, assembly GCA_034429295.1. Classification (GTDB taxonomy): domain Bacteria; phylum Chloroflexota; class Chloroflexia; order Chloroflexales; family Chloroflexaceae; genus OHK40. Next base: position 1,483 of record DAOUGF010000585.1, on the reverse strand, counting down.
ATGCGGGCGCCGTGGGTGAGCTCGGCATCAAAGGGGCGGGGCACGGGGACGAGGTAGTCGCGGCGCAAGGCCAGCGCGGCGATGCCCTCGCCTCGCTGCTCAAGGCGGGCCTCGAGCGCGGCCCACTCGGGCAGTTCCGGGTCCGGCTCCTGGAGGGCGATATAGCTGCTGCCGAGCTTGAAGAGGCGCCGGCCTGGCTCGATCAGCGGGCTATGACCGAGCAAGGCCGCGTAGCGGGCCGCGCTCGCCTCCAGATCGCGCACCGCCACCGTCACGCGGAAGATGCCGGTGACGCCGTTGTGATGGTGCGTGGCCGGGCCGGAGGGCACCCTCAGCTCCCGCGGCGTGACATCGCCGCAGAGGAAGGGCAGCTCGGGCTGCTCGGCGAAGGCCGTCTGCCATTCCAGGCGCACGCCGTCGGGGCGCTCACGCCCGCCGGCGAAGGGGCCGCTGAGCACCAGGCCCCGCGCTCGCGCCGCGGCTAGATCCTCCTCGATCGCGCCGGGCAGCAGGGCAAAGTCGATCAGGCCCTCGCCGACGGCCGTGTGGCGCCACCAGCGATGGGCCGGCGCCTCGCGGCGGAACGCGATCAGCTCCAGATAGCTGCCGTCGGCGAAGGCGACCAGGGCGTTGTGGCTCGCCCCGTCGGCGTGCTCGCCGCCAGGGACGACCGTGAAGCCGAGGCTCTCATAGTCGCGTATCGCCGCTTCCAGCTCCTCCACCAGGATGACGATGTGGTCGATGGCCCGGATCATGGCGCGCTCCGCGTGGTTGCTGTCTGCCGGCCCGATCGCCGCAGATTGGCAGAAGCGAGAGGTCTCTATTATAATCGAGCCATACCCCGGAGGTACAGGTATGAATACGAAGACATTTCGCGCGCTCGTGGTGGAGGAGAGTGGCGGCGTGCGGCGGGCGATTCTGCGCGACGTTCCCGTCACCGAGCTGCCCGCCGGCGATGTGCTGGTGCGGATAGCCTACTCCACGCTGAACTACAAGGACGGGCTCGCGGTGACGGGCAAGGGCAAGGTGCTGCGCTCCATCCCCCTGGCGCCCGGCATTGACTTCGCCGGCACGGTGGTAGAGTCGGCCTCGCCGGACTACCGTGTGGGCGACAAGGTGCTGCTCACGGGCTGGGGCGTGGGCGAGCGCCACTGGGGCGGCTTCAGCCAGCTGAACCGGGTGCCAGCCGAGTGGCTGGTGCCGCTGCCGGCCAAGCTGAGCCTCAAGCAGGCGATGGCGCTCGGCACAGCCGGCTTCACCGCGATGCTCTGTGTGTGGGCCCTGGAGCGCCGCGGCGTGCGGCCCGGCGACCGCGAGGTACTCGTCACCGGCGCCGCCGGCGGCGTGGGCAGCGTCGCCGTCGCCCTGTTGGCCCGCGCTGGCTATCGTGTGGTGGCCTGTACCGGCCGCTACGAGGAGGCCAGCTACCTGCGGGAGCTCGGCGCCACCCTGGTGATGAACCGGCAGGAGCTGTTGCAGCCCT
>DAOUGF010000584.1:0-6029 GCA_034429295.1 Chloroflexaceae bacterium | reverse complement strand
CGAGCCTGCACATAGCTCTCGACGCGGTTGGAGAAGCGCTCGGTGGGGTTGGTCATACGGCACCTCGCATAGCGTCGCGCACGGTGCGCCAGCCGATCACCTGCACGCCGCGGTCGCGCACATAGGCCCGTAACTCGGCATTGGTGAACGCCTCGTAGTCCGCCACGCGCGCCCGCCAATCTTCCGGCGTCAGGGCCCGCAGCTCTGGCGTATCGATGGCCGGGTGCAGGATCAGGTAACTCAGGCCGGCCGGCAGGGAGGCGAAGAGCGCCTTGGCCACGCCAATGCGCTCCTCGTGGTGGTGGAGCGGCATCATGGTGATGTAATCGAACAGCGGCAGCCCCCGCTCCTCGACATCCCGCTGAAAGGCGGCCAACTGCTCGGCCCACGCCCCGGCCAGGGCGTTCCCCATCCCCGAGGCGGAGTCCGCGCGCGGCATGAAGCAGGGCACGCGGGCGGCCGCCCCTGCCTCCATATAGCCGGGCAAGAGCGCCGGAGAGAACGAGGCGCCCATGTGCGAGTCAATGTGGGTCACGTCGATCCCGGCCGCCAGGGCGCGATCGAGCTGCGCCCGGAGCTCGATCGCCGCCGCCGCCGGGTCGGCCGCAGCCTGCACGGCCGCCGTCGTGCGGTGAAAGTAGCCGTCGTCGTCGAGCAGGCCGCTCGCCGGGTCGCGGGTGCTGAGCGGGCCCCAGCGGTACAGCAGATACTCGGCGGTGAGCGTGGCGTGGACACCGATGTCGGCCTCAGGCCTACGCCGAGCCCACGCGGCCACAGCCGGGAACCAGGGGCAGGGCACCATCGTGGAGCAGGAGGAGACTAAGCCCGCCTCGAACAGGTCATCGATCGCGGGCAGGCTGGCCTGGTAGGCGCCGATATCGTCGGCATGGACGATAACGACGCGGTCGTCGGCGCTGAAACCGAGCTTCTTGAGGAAGGGGTTCATGGCATGCTTCTTTGGTCGCGAGCACCGGTGCGCTGTTTCGTCATCGTCGCCCACCCCGACGCCTGCTCTCGTGGCGCCGGTGTGCCGGCCTCCCGAAGCAGCACACTGAGGCTCTACAGGATGGCCTGATTCTACCACGAGGGCGGGCGCAAGCCGCAGGCTCGCCCGGCGGGCGGCAACCCGATGTGCTAGGATAGCTGCGCCAGTGCAGTTCCAGATGACCTTATCTGTCGCTCGGGAGGTACGGCCGAAGCATTCGCCCCGGACAGTGCCCATACCTCACGAGTGACTTGGGGCGAATGCTTCGGCCCTACGGGCCTACCGAAAGATCTCTGTGGCTCTACATAGCGCCGCAGCCTGGCTTTCTGGCTTTCAGAGGCTCTCGCTGTACGGACTACGAGCTACAGACTAGCTACGCTGGCCCCTCGCGGGCCCGGGGATAAGGCCATGAGCAGCACACACCTCGAGCGCGTCCGGCGGATCTGCGCCGGGCTGCCGGAGAGCAGCGAGCGGCTCTCCCACGGCGAGCCGACCTTCTTTGTGCGCGGCAAGGTATACGTTATGTTCGCCAACAACCATCACGGCGACGGGCGGATCGCCGTGTGGCTGCCGGTGCCGCCGGGCTTCCAGGAGGGCCTGATCGAGACCGCGCCTGAGAAGTTCTTCCGGCCGCCGTACGTCGGCGGCCGCGGGTGGGTCGGGATAAACCTCGACGCCATCGATGACGAGGAGTTGCGCCTCTACATCGAGACAGCTTGGGAGCTGATCGCGCCGAAACGCCTGCGGGCTGCCCGCTCGGACCGCCAGCGCCCACAAATGTGAGCCAACTCCTGGGCTGCACGCCCCAGCCTCTCAGTTTGACCAGCCGCGGCTCAGGCGCCTTTAAGCTAGCTAAAGCCTCCGGGCCATTCTCAGTTCGAGCCGGCGCTCTATGATGGATTGGCGAAGGCGTACAGATGCGTAATTTTGCCTTCCTTCCCGCTAGGGGTTTAGATGCGCTGCTAAGGTTGGCACACCGGCGCTGCTGCACCGCGCCCCCAAGCTGAAAGCTTGAGGGCGCGAGAGCAGGCACAATGAGAGGTTTAAAGATGCGATCTTCCTTTGTCCGGTGGACCGCGACCCCGCTCCGTATCGCTCGCCACGTGGCTCTCGCGCTGCTGCTGGCCGTCGGCGCCTCGTTCGCGAGCGCGCCCCTTGCATCGGCGCAGCCGGGCGAGCGCTGCTTCCCCGAGACCGGCTTCTGCATCAGCGGGAGGATCCGCGAGTACTGGGAGCAGAACGGCGGCCTGCCGGTCTTCGGCTTCCCGATCGGCCCCCAGCAGGAGGAGCTCGTCGAGGGCCGCCCGCTCCAGGCTCAGTGGTTCGAGCGCAACCGGCTCGAGCTGCACCCTGAGAACGCCCCGCCCTACGATGTGCTGCTCGGCCGCCTCGGCGTGGACCGGCTCGCTCAGCAGGGCCGCCCCAACTGGCAGAACTTTCCTGTGGAGCAGCCGCAGGGCGACTGCATCACCTTCGAGACCGGCTACAGCGCCTGCGGCGAGATCTTAGCAGCCTGGCGGGCCAACGGCCTGGAGTTCGACGGCCAGCCCGGCGCGAGCTACGCCGAGAGTCTGGCCCTCTTCGGGCTGCCCGTGAGCTCGCCCACGTTGGAGGTGCTGGAGGGCCGGGTCTACACCGTGCAGTGGTTCGAGCGGGCCCGCTTCGAGCTGCACCCCGAGAATACCCCGCCCTACAATGTGCTGCTCGGCCTGCTCGGTAATGAGATCCGCGCCGCCGCCGGCCAGACGCGCGTCTCCGCCAGCGCCGAGATCGATGGGCTCACGGCGGCGGGCAGGCGGGCCTTCTTCTCGGCACGCACACCCGAAACAGGTCTGGAGCTCTGGGTTTCCGACGGTACAGCGGCCGGCACCTACCTAGTGAAAGACCTGCTACCCGGCGCCGAGGGCAGCTGGCCCCGCCACATCGTCGCGCTGGGCGGGCGCGTGCTCTTCGCCGCCCGCGCCTCAGCCGACGGCCCCGACTCGCTCTGGATCTCCGACGGCAGCGCCGCCGGCACCTTCGAGCTGTTGCCGGCGACGCGGCTGCGCGACCCCTGGCAGCTCACCCGCGTCGGCGAGCGGGTCTTCTTCATCGCCGACGACGGCGTGCACGGCAGCGAGCTCTGGGCGACGGACGGCACCACTGCCGGCACCTACCTGGTGAAGGATATCTACCCCGGCGAGCGCGGCATCTACCCCGAGCAGAATATGCCGGCGGGCTACCTGCCCCACGGGCTGACGGCGGTCGGTGGGCAGCTCTACTTCCACGCCGAGACGCCGGGGGTGGGCTACGCGCTCTGGCGGAGCGACGGCACCGCAGCCGGCACGCAGCTCGTCACCCGCCTGAACAGCGGCCCCGTCTCGCCGGAGTACTGGGACATGGCCGACCTGAACGGCAGCCTGATCTTCGTGGCCCGCACCGGGCGGCTCAACTACGGCCTCTACCGCAGCGACGGCACCGCCGCGACGACCAGCCTGCTCTTCGACTTCAGCTACCAGCAGGACCCGGGCACGATCCGGCTCTACCCGCCTGTCAGCGGCCTGCAGACGATCGGCGGCACGGTCTACTTCAGCCACTCGGGCGCGCTCTGGAGCAGCGACGGCACACCAGCCGGAAACAGGCAGCGCACCCAACTGCTCACGGGCGATATCGAGGGGCTCGGCGGCGAGGCCTACTTCCTCTCCCTCAGCCGGCCCTACGGCAACGACTTGGCGCGCCCGGGCGATGGGCTGAGCGCAAACGTCGTCGCGACGATCGCTCCGACGCTCTTCCAGGGGAGCGGGCGTATGTTCGCCGCGGGCAACCGGCTGCTGATCGGCGTGAACGGCGCCGGGCGGGCCGAGCTCTGGGCCTCCGACGGCAGCGCCGCCGGAACGTTTCCGCTGGCGGCATGGCCAGGTCGGGTCTTCGGGCAGACCGATCTGAGCGACGGGATGCGGCCGGCGGTGGCGCTCGGCGGACGGCTGCTCTTCGTCGCCGATGACGGCATACACGGCGGCGAGCTGTGGATCTCCGACGGCACGCCCGGCGGCACCACGCTCGTGAAGGATATCAACCCGGCGCCGTAGCTGCCGCAGGCGCGCTGATGGGCTGACGGCCCTCTGCCGCTTGGCACATCCTGGCGCCTGTTCTCGCGCCATCAAGCACCGCCCCCCAAGCCTTGAGCTTGAGGGGCGGCTCGACGCGCAGTGCAGCGCCGGTGTGCCAATCTCGGCTCAGCGGGCGAGCACGCGGTGGTAGCGGCCCTCGGCCAATTTATTGACGCCGTAGCAGGCCAGGCCGATGGCCACGAGGCCGAGCAGCCAGGGGCCGAACGGCTGCCTGGCGATCTCGTTGAGCGCGCCGCTCAGGCCCTGCGCCTCCTCCGGGTTGAAGCGGTAGGCCGCCAGGATGACGAAAATCCCGATCAGGCCGAGCACGATCCCGTGGGCCACGAGACCGATCTTGCTCAACGGGTCGATCCAGCGACGCTCGGTAGCGCTCATCTGGTTGTAGCTCAGGCGCTCCCGGTAGATCTGCTTCCAGGCCTCGTAGAACTGGTATACGCCATAGCCGATCACACACAGGCCGGCGAGGCCGACCAGCCAGCGCCCCAGCGGCAGGCTCATCAGGCGAGCCGTCCACTCCTGCTGCCCCGAGCCACCACCGCTCCCCGTGCCGAACGCCATGAGCGCGGCCTGCAGGCCGAAGCCGCCGTACACCAGGCCACCGATGGCGTGGCCGGCCCGCTTCCCCAGTCCCTTGGGCTCGTTGCCTTCGCCCTCTGTGTCAGCGATAGCCTCGGTCAGCCGCCAGACGAGGTAGCCGAACAGCCCGAGCGCGATCAGGCCGAGGATGAAGCGGCCCAGAGGCGCCTCCTGGATCTGCTGCAGGGCCATCTCCTTGTCGGGGGCGCCCTCGCCGCCGGAGCCCATGGCGAGCTGCAGCGCGAGAGCGCCCACCAGGATATACACCATGCCGATCGCCGCCAGCCCGACCCTGGCGAGGATTTTCACCCAGGGATGCTGCGCCGCCTCGCCCGCCGCGCGCTGCGCCTCGTTTTGCAGGCCACGAGTAGTTCGATACTGTGCCATCCCGTACCTCCGTCGTACCGCCGTAGTCGCCCGGCGCTGGCCGCTCCCCGCTCCCGGTATCGATCCGCTGCCGGGAGCATTGCATATTGCGGGCCAGAAGGGCGCCGCCGGCGGCGCGAGGCGCCGGAGCAGCGACGGAGGGGCCTTCGCTGGATGCCAGGCTTACGGGAGCCCGAGCAGCGCCATCAGTTCGGCCGCGGCGGCCCCGCCGGCTCTGTTGGCGCCGATCGTGGAGGCGGATGGGCCGTAGCCCACCAGGTGCACCCGCGGGTCCTTCGCGACCTGAGTCGCCAGGCGCCCGGTCATGGTGATGCCTCCGCCCGGCTCGCGCAGCATCAGCGGCGCCAGATGATCGAGCGAGCTGCGGAACCCGGTGCACCAGAGGATGACATCGGCGCGCCGGAAGGAGCCGTCGGGCCAGCGCACGCCATCCGCGAGGATCTCGCTGAACATCGGCAGCCGCTGCAGCACGCCGCGGGCGCGCATCGCCTCGACCGCGGGGGTGATCGGCAGCCCGGTGACCGACACCACCGAGCCGGGCGGCAGGCCGCGGCGCACACGCTCCTCGACGAGCGCCACCGCGGCCCGCCCCCGCTCCTCGGTGAACGGGCCGGCACGGAACTCCGGCGGCCGCCGCGTCACCCAGGTGGTTGTGGTCACGCGTGAGATCTCGTCGAGCAGCTGGATCGCCGAGATCCCGCCCCCGACGATCACCACGTGCTGGCCGGCGAACTCGTCGGCCGTGCGATAGTCCTTGGTGTGCAGTTGCCGGCCCCGAAAGCGCTCAGCGCCGGGATACTCAGGGATGTAGGGCGTCTCCCAGGTGCCGGTGGCGTTGATGATCCCACGGGCCGACAGGTTGCCCCGGTCGGTCTCGATCCGCAGCCGCTCGCCGCGGTCGCATACCGCCTGCACCGTCACGGGTCGGTAGACCGGGAGGGCGAAGGCCCGCTCGTAGGCCGCGAAATACT
>DAOUGF010000583.1:0-3116 GCA_034429295.1 Chloroflexaceae bacterium | reverse complement strand
AGTCGTTGGCGAGTCAATTTATTAAGGTTTATTCATTGTAACTACTATCCCTCTGTTGACCTTCTACCTTGTCACTCAAACGGCGTAACCCTACCACCGCATTGCGGTGGTGGAGCGACATGCAGGTATCCGCCTTCACCAGAAAGGCCCTGCATGCACCCGCTCATAAAGGCACCCATTGCGGGCGCCGCACTGTTTCACAGCCGCGCCGGTGGCTTCCCCCTGCTCCTCTGCAGCTACGCTCTCCTCGACGCCGACAGCAACGACACCGCCGAACTCGACCAGGTCGTGGTCATCCGGGTGGCGGCGCTCAACGGCGAGCGCTTCCGCCTGCGCGACCCCGACGACATCCGCCGCTTCCTTGTCGCCGTCGGCCGGCTTACTGGCGAGGTGGCGTCGTGAGCGCGCGGCAGCGGGCGGGCGGACTCGCCCGGCAGGCACAGATCAAGGCGGTCCTGGGCGAGAACGGCTACCGGCGTTACCAGCAGGCTCTCGCTCGGGCTGGCGGTGTTGCTCGTCAGGCTAAGTTACGGGCGATCCTCGGCGAGAGCGACTACTGCGCCTACCAGCGCTCGCTCTACCGCCGGGCCGTCCAGAAGCACGGCGCGGCCAAGATGCAGGCCATCCTGACCGCTGCCCACGAGCGGCGCCGGCGCTGGCGCCTCGCCAATCCTACGCCCGCCGAAGAGCTGCTGCACTGGCTGGCGCTTCAGGCCGGCCTCACCCTCCACGCCGACCTGTCCGGGACCTGGGAGTGGACCGCGTTTCGGGCCAACGCGGTGCCCTCACGCTGGACACATACCGATGCCATTGTCGAAGCACGCGTGCTCGGCTATGCGTGTGATCTTCTGCTGCCCGCCCAAGCGCTGGTGATCGAGGTCGTCGGCGGCGTCCACGCGCTCACTGCCGAGCGCGACGCTGCCCGCCTCGCTGCATTGCAGGAGCAGGGTCTCAGCGTAATCACGCTGCCTAACGAGCAACTCTACTCCGGCGAAGCTGACGGCCTGTTCGAGCATCTCCTGGAGGTACGTCATGCAGCCTGACCCCTTTACGAACCCGATCGCCGTGCTGACCCACCACCCGGTGCTGTCGCGCGAGAGCGAGGCGGCCCTGATCGCCACGATGTGCGCCGGGGCAGAGGCGCAGAAGGCGGTGAATCAGGCCGGTTCTCCTGCCAACCCTGAAGCGCTCCGGCTCATCGCGGCAGGCGTGGATGCGCGGGCGACGCTGGCCCGCCACAACCTACGGCTCGTGGTCAACCTTGCTCGGCGCTACCAGCGAGTCGCCGGCGACCACATTAGCTTGGAGGACCTGATCGGCTTCGGCACGCTTGGCCTGCTCCAAGCGATCGACAAGTTTGACCCGCACAAGGCCGGCAAGCTCTCAACCTATTCAACCTGGTGGATTCGTCAGGCGATCACCCGCGGCATCATGGACGAGGGCCGGCTCATCGCCTTGCCCATCCATCTCCACGAGCGCCTCGCCGCCCACCGGCGCGCTCACTCGCAGCTCGCCCAGCAGCTCGGCCGCGAGCCCACGCCCGAGGAGGTGGCGACCAGCCTGGGCTGGTCCCGGGCAAAGGCCGCATCTGTGGCGGGCGAGCTCAATGATGCCACCTCACTCAACGTCCGCGCCGGCGTCGACCAGGACAGCAGCGAGCTCGGCGATCTTCTCCCTGACGGCCGCTACGACCCGGAACAGGATGCACTCGAAGGAGCGCTTCGAGCAGATATCAGCCAGGCGATGGAGCGATTGCTGACCGAGCGCGAGCGCCAGTTTGTCCGTGCCCACTTTGGCTTCGACAGCGGGCAGAAAGCGACGCTCGATGTGATCGGCCAGCAGGCCGGGCTGACCCGCGAGCGCGTGCGCCAAGTGATCGTCGGAGCACTTGAGAAGCTGCGCGAGGACCCGGTCGTGCAAGCCTATGGGGCGCTCCTTCGTGATACGTGATCGTGGTACCCTTGTCAAAGTATCCGCTATCGGTTATACTTTTCGTTCAACGAACATATGAGCGAGGAGCAAGGCGATGGCGTACACCACGGCCGAACAACGCGAGTTCGAGATTGATGCGGTGCTGGCGGGCTCGCTGCCGCACGAGGGCGTCGCCCCGGTGCTCGTCCATGCTGACGATCACGAGCTGACCATGCTCCGCGCCGACCACACTGCTCGTTGGCGAGTGCTCACCGGGCCTCAGACCTCCTGCGTGGTGGCCGTGCTCGAGCTTGGCCCCCTTCACCTGGCGTGGGAGGTGTCCGAGGAGGAGGAGGCGACCGTACGCTGGAAGCTGCGCGGCGGGGCGGCGCTCGCCATCGCGATCACCAGCGACACCCAGGGCACACTGCAGCTCACCGCCCCACCGCTCCCCGAGGAGCTGCGGCCACACCTCTCCACGCCCTACCTCCCGGTCAGTGCTGCCTAGCTCGCTCCGCTTCCTCTGACGCCGCGCTTGAGGCTCACCTCAGGCGCGGTGTTGCGTTTGTGACGCCACTACTGGGGGAAGAGGGAGAGGTCGTTCTTGAGCGCCAGCGTGGCCCGGTGGGCAGCGAGCAGATCGGCGTCCACTCCCAGCCCGGCAATGAGCTGCTCGACAAGGCCGCGTTGGCCGGGCGGATCGCCGGCGGCGAGCTGGCAGTCGAGTAGCTGCAGCGCCAGCACCAGCTTCTGCCCTCGGGAGAGCAGCGCAGACGCTTCGGCGAGAAACTGGTCGAGCGGCACCTCGCTCAGGTAGCGTTCCACCCGCCTGAGCAGGTCGGCGTCGTAGCCGATGCCGGCGGGCAGGAACGGGGCGAGCCGGCCCTCCGCATAGGCGCTCGTCGCGCCCGCGAGGTGAACGAGTGCGACGACAAGGGCTGTCGCCGGCGTCAGCGTGCCCGGCGGATAGTTCGCATCAAGCTCCGACCACGAGCCCATACAGATCTTCTCCGATCGCATCACAAAGCGGCAACTTCGTCGTCGTAGGGCACACAACCACGCTGCACGTGCCTGATGAAACTACGGCCTGTCAGGCTGGTGCGCCGAACCGCTGCCGGCAGTTGCCGCACTCAACCAGCGGGCGGGCCTTGCCCAGCGGGAGGACGGGTAACCAGAAGACATGAAGCCACGTCCGTGCGCTGCGC
>DAOUGF010000582.1:0-3207 GCA_034429295.1 Chloroflexaceae bacterium | reverse complement strand
TCTCATGTGCGGGCTTTAGTCCTGGCTAAGCACGGTGGCTCTCGCCCGCTGGTTGCGCCCTGCTCGATCCGGCGTGCCACCGCCACTCCGCCGCAGGCACGCGTTCCAGAAGCTGGTGTGAGGAAGCGAGCGGCACAACCGACGCTTGCACACCACCCTGACCGCAGATTTGCCACCAACCGAGGCGGATGGCTCTGCCCGACAATGAGTCGGGTACGCCGCCAGCCGGCGGCACGGTACGGCCTTCCTACTTGGGGGGTGGCCCGGAGGGGGCGTCTGCCCCCTCCGGCGGGGAGCGCGAGGGGCGGAGCCCGCTCGCAACACCACCCACCGTGCAGGTGGTACGGCTTCGAGGCTGCGCCTCCCAGGCGGCAACGCATCCTTTGGGCCCGCGCTGCGGTACAACCCAAGAGGGCGTCGCCCTCCCCACCTTACGCCGGAGGCGCTATGCTCATCCACCTCGCCGTCGCCTGGATGCTCGGGATCGTCGCCGCCCACCTGCTGCGGCCAGCGCCGACGTGGCTATGGGCCGGGGCGGCGGCCTGTCTCGCGGCGGCCATGGCGGCCCGCGCCGCGCCTCGGCCGCGCCTCGTCGCCCTCTGCCTGCTCTGCGGGCTGCTCGGCGCGCTGCGCTACAGCGAGGCCTTGCCCACGCTTGGCCCTGGCAGCGTCGCCGCTCTGGTGGGCCGGGGCGAGCTAACCCTCGCCGGCAGCGTGGCCGGCGACCCGCGGCGCAGCGACGACGGCCAGCGCGTGGTGCTGCGGGTCGAGGCTGCGGGCGACGCTGGGGAGTGGCACGCCGTGGAGGGCCTGGCGCTCCTGGTGCTGCCGCCCTTCCCCGCCTACAGCTACGGCGAGCGGCTCGCCGTCGTCGGCGAATTGGAGACGCCCCGCGCCGCCGAGCGTCCAGGCGACTTCGACTACCGAGCCTATCTCGCCCACCGCGGGATCTACGCGCTGATGCGCGAGCCCGCCGAGGTGCAACACCTGCGCGGGTCGGCCGGCATTGCGCCGTTGGCCGCCGTGCTGCGCTTCCGTGAGCGCTGCCGCGAGCTGTTGCTCCGCTCACTGCCGGAGCCGCAGGCCAGCCTAGCCGTGGGCATCCTGCTCGGCATCCAGTCCAGCATCCCCGATGAGGTCTACCGCAGCTTCTCGGTCACCGGCACCAGCCACATCCTCGTAGTCTCCGGCTGGAACTTCACGATTGTCGCCGGGTTGCTCGGCGCGGTCGCTGCCCGGCTGCGCTTGGGGCGCTGGCAGACCTTTGCCCTCGCCCTGGCGGCCATGTGGGTCTATGCGCTCTTCACCGGGGCATCGGCGGCCGTGCTGCGGGCCGCGGCTATGGCCAGCCTCGCCGCGATGGCCCGCGCCGCCGAGCGGGGCAGCGAGCCCTGGCGGCTGCTCCTCGGCGCCTGCTGGCTGATCACCCTCGCCGACCCCCACACCCTCTGGGATCTCGGCTTCCAGCTCTCGGCGCTGGCCACCGGGAGCCTCTTCGCCTACGCCAAGCCCGTGGAGGCGTGGCTCGGCGGGCGCCGGCCCTTCTGCTGGCCGCTCATGGCGCCGGTCACCGAGGCGCTCACGGCCACCATGGCCGCGCAGGTGCTCACCCTGCCGCTGATCCTGTACCAGTTCGGCAACCTCTCGCTCGTCTCCCCGCTGGCCAATGTGCTGATCGTGCCGATAATGCCCTACTGCATGCTGCTCGGCACCGTTGCCCTCATCGGCGCGCTGCTCTGGCTGCCGCTGGGCCAGTGGCTCGCCATCGCGGCCTGGCTGCCCCTCACTTGGATGGCCGAGGGCACCCGCCTGCTCGCCGCGCCGCGTTGGGCAGCCGTGCAGGTGCCGGTCTTCCCCCTCTGGGCGCTGCTGGCGTTCTATGCCGTCGTTGCCGCCCTCTGGCTACGACGCCACCGCACCGTGGGCGCTGCATTTCGTGCTATACTCGCCGCGCCATGAAGCGCCCCCTGCTGCCGCTGCTGCTCCTCGACATCCTGCTGCTCGCAGCCATGGCCGCCGTCGTCTGGTTCGACAACGGCGCCAACCGCGGCATCACCTTCGCGCCGGCGCCCCCGCCCATCCCCCGCGGCGGCCCGCCCATCCTCGGCGTCAACCTCTTCAACCTCCACCTCGAGCCCGATCCCGAAGCCGTGCGCCGCTCCTTCGAGCTCGCCGCCACCCTCGGCGCCCGCTTCGCCCGCATGCAGGTGCCCTGGGACGATATCGAGATCCATGCCCGCGGCGATTTCGAGGATCGGCGCAATCTCGAGGCCGTGGGAGCGATCTCAGCCTGGGACAAGTACGACCAGATCGCCCGCGAGGCCAACGCCGCCGGCGTCGAACTGATCTGGCGCCTCGAGCGCCCGCCCGCTTGGGCCCGCGAGCGAGCGAACGCCACGCCGGAGTTCCAGGCCGGCCTGCTGGTTGACGGCAACTCCACCGGCCCGCCCGACGACTTCGCCGATTACGCCCGCTTCGTGGGAGCGGTGGTGGAGCGCTACGACGGCGACGGTACAGCCGACGCGCCGGGCAGTCCGACGGTGCGCCACTTCCAACTCTGGAACGAGCCGAACCTCAAGAACGAGTGGGGCTGGCAGGAGCCCCGTCCCGAGGAGTTCGTCGCGTTGCTGGAAGCCGGCGCCACAGCGGCCCGCGCCGCCAGCCCCGAGGCCGTGATCCTCTTCCCTGGCCTCGCCCCCACCGACGGCCTCGACAGCCGCGCCCCCATCACCGAGCTGGAATATCTCGACAGGGTCTACAAGGCTGGCGGAGCGGCCTTCTTCGACGTGATGGCCGCCCAGAGCTACGGCCTCGGCCAGCCGCCCGACGAGCACCGCTACGTCTTCTTGCGGGGCCGCAACAACTGGAGCTGGCGCCGCCCGGTGGACACCCGCAACGATGTGAGCCGGGTGGTGCTGCTGCGGGAGGTGATGGAGGCGAACGGCGACGCCGCCACGCCGGTCTGGGTCACCGAGTTTGGCTGGAACAGCGCGCCCGAGACGATCCCGCCCGAGCGCCGCCTCACCTGGGGCGAGCCGGTGAGCGAGGAGCTGAAGGGCGAGTACCTCGTCGGGCAGCTCGAGCGAGCGCGCCGGGAGTGGCCGTGGATGGGCGTGATGAACGTCTGGATGCTGCGCTACGGCGGCTACGCCGAGCCCGACCCGGCCGATCCCACGCCCTACTTCGCCCTCGTCACCCACGACTGGC
>DAOUGF010000581.1:0-8728 GCA_034429295.1 Chloroflexaceae bacterium | reverse complement strand
GCACATAGGTCTTGATCGGCACGCGGTCCTCGGGCGGCGTGTCGATCACGCTCAGGTCGCGGATGCCGGCCATTGCCATGTGCAGCGTCCGCGGGATGGGCGTAGCTGTCAGAGTCAGCACATCCACCTCGGCTCGCAGCTGCTTGAGCCGCTCCTTGTGGCGCACCCCGAAGCGCTGCTCCTCGTCCACCACCACCAGGCCCAAATCCTTGAAAACCACATCCTTGGAGAGCAGGCGGTGAGTGCCGATCACCACATCGACTTTGCCCGCGGCCAGATCCTTGATGATCGCGTCCTGCTCCTTGGGTGAGCGGAAGCGGGAGAGCATCGCGACGTTGACGGGGAAGGCGGCCATGCGCCGGGTAAAGGTGTCGAAATGCTGTTGGGCCAGCACGGTGGTGGGCACAAGCACCGCCACCTGCTTGCCGTCCTGAACGGCCTTGAAGGCGGCCCGCAGCGCCACTTCCGTCTTGCCGAAGCCCACATCGCCACAGACGAGCCGGTCCATCGGCACGGTCTGCTCCATATCGTGCTTGACCTCGGCGATGGCCCGGAGCTGGTCCTCGGTTTCGATGTAGGGGAAGGCGGCCTCGAGCTCGCGCTGCCACTCGTTGTCGGGGCTGAAGGCGTGGCCCCGCTTGAGCTGGCGCTGGGCGTAGAGAGTGAGCAGCTCCTCAGCGAGATCCTGCACCGCGGCGCGGGCCTTGCGCTTAGCCCGCTCCCAATCCTGGGTGCCGAGGCGGGTGAGAGTTGGGGCGGCGTCGCCCGCGCCGATGTAGCGCGTCACCCGGTCCACCTGATCCACCGGCACATAGATCTTATCGCCGCCGGCGTAGCGGAGCACGAGGTACTCGCGCTCGATCTCGCCGACGGTGCGGCGGATGAGGCCGTCGTACTGGGCGATGCCGTGCTCGATATGGACCACGTAATCGCCGGGTTTGAGGCCGCGCACAAAGGCGGCTCGCTCGTCGGCGCTGCGGCCCTTCCGGCGCCGCTCGCTGAGGGCGCGCCGCTGCCGCAGGCCGAAGATCTCCGCGTCGGTGTAGAGCGTCAGGTTCAGCTCGGGGAGCCGCCAGCCGCCCTCGAGGGCGCCGTGGATCACGGTGAACGACGACAGGTCCGCCGTGCTCCCGTTATCACGGGTCGCCGGGGCGACACCTGGCGGCGTCGTAACCACCTCCTCTTGCCCTTCTGTCACCTGGAGCGCCTCCTCCACCAACTCCTGGAGCCGGGCGGCCTGGCTGGTGACGGCGACGACGCGCTCGCCCTTGCCGAGCCGCTCGACGATCTCGTTCACCAGGCGCCGGAACTGCCCGCCGAACAGCTCGGCGGGCGCGAAGGCGGGCGGCGGCAGCGCGTCGTCGCTCTCGTTGTTGCTCAGGTCAACCAGTGTGGCCGACAGGCGCGCAGGCCTCTGGCTCCCGCCCTCTGCCCGCTCGCTGCCGAACAGCTCCTCCCACAGCAGGTACGGGCGGGGCATATCGGGCGGCAGCTCGCCCACCTCGATCAGCTTGGCCCGCTGCTCCTCGGCCTGCTCGTGGAGTTCGGCGGCGTGCTGGGTGAGGAATTGGGCCTCGGCCAGCAGCACGGCCGACCCCGGCGGCAGATGGGCCAGCAGGGAGGCGCGAGACGCGAGGCCTTCCCCATGGTCCGTCCCTAGTCCTTCCCGGAAGAACGGCGCGTAGAAGGCCCGGCCCTCGAAGCGCTCGCCAGCCTCCAGGCGCTCCAGAGCGGCGTCCCACTCGGTGCGGGCCTCGCGGCGCAGCCCCGATGCGTCGAGGGCGGCGATATGGGCCACGGCCTGCTCGCGGCGCCAGAGCGGGATCTCGTGGGGCGGGCCGATCAGGGCGGCCTCGAGGCGGGCTTCGCTGCGCTGGGTGGCCGGGTCGAAGCGGCGCAGGCTGTCCACCTCATCGCCGAAGAACTCCATCCTCAAGGGCAGCTCGTCGGCCGGCGGCCAGAGATCCACGATCTCACCGCGGCGGGCCAACTCGCCCGGCTCCTCCACCGTGGGCGCGCTGCGGTAGCCCAACTCGATCAGGCGGGCGATCAGATCGTCCGGCCGGATCTCCTGGCCGAGCCGCAGCGCCAGGCTCGCCTCGGCCAACTCCGCGGCGGTGAGCGTGGGTTGCAGCAGGGCCTTGAGCGGGGCGACAATCACGAGGGCTGAGGGCGAAGACCCATCAGCGCTTGCCGGCTGTCTCTGATCCGCGAGCGCCTGCAGCACCCGGAGCCGCCTGCCGATCACCTCGGGGGCGGTGGACATATGCTCGTAGGGCATGGCGTCGCTGGCGGGGAAGAGCAGCACGCGCGGAGAATCCGCCTCAACTTGCGACTCGGAGCCGAGCCATTGCCGCAGGTCGTCGGCGGCTCGCATGGCGGCGTCGGCGCTCGGCTGCACGAAGAGCAGCGGGCCCCGGTGACGCAGCGCGAGCGCGGCCGTTAGCGGTGTGCGGGCCGCGCTCGGCAGCGGCGCCACCCGCAGTCGAGGTGGGGCGGCGGCCAGGGCCTCGGCGATATCACTCAGGGCGGGCCGCGCGGCGAGGGCCGCGCTCAGCTCACGGAGGGTTTGCATGGCAACTCGAAACAGGGCTGATCACGCCGACCAGCCCCTGCAAGACGCGGGCCGCGATTGGCCGCGCCGAATTATTCTCGCCAATGTTATAGCACAGTCGGCCAGCCGGTGGCTTTCGTGTTCGCGCCTTTTGCGGCTTCGTGGTATCGTATTCGCGTTTTAAGCGCTGCGCGCCACTTCATAACGCGGACGAAGTTTTCTCAGTCCACGAGGTCCCCGTGCGCCGAATCGCCCCCCTGTTCGCGCTGCTGGCCGCCCTGCTCGCCGCCTGCGCTCGCCCCGCCGAGCCGACGCCTGTGCCGACGCCCACGCCCACGCCCCGCGAGATCAGCGCCGCGATCGGCCGGGCCACCCAAGCCAGCCAGAGCGTCCACTTCGCTGTGAGCCTCAGCGGCGCGCCTGTGCCGCTCGACGCCACGGGCCTCACGGTGCTCAATGCTATGGAAGGCGACCTGAAGCGCCCCGACGCCGTGCTCGCCCTGCTCGATGTCACCGTCGGCGGCGCCGTGGCCGAGATCCGCACCGTCTCCTTGGAGGGCCGGCAGTACATCACCAACCCGATCACCCGGGCGTGGCAATGCCTCGATCCCGGGGCTGCCTTCGACCCGGCCGTGCTCTTCGCCCCCGATGGCGGCATCGAGGCGCTGCTGCAGGACGGCCTCGACGAGGTGGAGCTTGTCGGCGTCGAAGAGCTCGACGGCCGCCCGAGTTACCATCTGCGGGGCAGTATCGCCGGCGAGAAGCTTCAGCCCATCAGCGGCGGCCTTCTCGGCGCCGGCCCCGTGCAGGTGGAGCTCTGGGCCGACCAGGAGACGCTGCGGGCTTCCCGCCTGCAGCTCACCGATGCGGCCGCTGCCCCCGCCGCGCCCACGGTCTGGACGCTCACCTTCAGCGACTACGACAAGGCCGTAGAGGTGCGCGCGCCCATCGCCTGTTGACGACCGCCGAATCCTACGGCGCCCCTCACGCTGTGGCTGCGCGAGCAGTCGTGGGTGGCCGGTCGCCCGGAAGATGATGGATCATATCGCGACACAACCGGCCGCGACGCCCCGCGCGAGCCCTCGCCTCACTCTCGCCCTGGTTTCCCTCGCCATCTTCGTGGGCGCGGTGGACCTGACGGTGGTCAGCGCGGTGCTGCCGAAGGTGATGCTCGACCTGCGGGTTTCCCTCGACAGCGAGTTGAACCGTGCCGCCTGGGCGGTGAGCGGCTACCTGCTCGCCTACACCGTGAGCATGACCTTCATGGGCCGGCTCTCCGACCTGCTGGGTCGCCGCCCCGTCTACCTGATCGCCCTCGCCGTCTTTATCGCCGGCTCGGCCGCGGTGGCCGCCGCGCCCAGCCTGGAACTGCTGGTGCTCGGCCGGGTGGTGCAGGCTCTTGGCGCCGGCGCGCTGGTGCCGGTGAGCATGGCCCTGGTGAGCGACATCTTCCCGCCCGGCGGACGGGCGGCCGCCCTCGGTTTCATCGGCGCGGTGGACACCGCAGGCTGGATGGTCGGCCATCTCTACGGTGGCGTGCTGATGCGGGCCTTCGACAACTGGCGCCTGCTCTTTTGGGTGAACCTGCCGCTCGGCCTAGCAGCCCTTGTCCTGACCTGGTGGGCGCTCCGCGATGTGCCGCAGCCCCGCACGCCCGGCCGCTTCGACTGGCTCGGCGCCCTGCTGATCGGCGCCGGCCTCACAGCCCTCAACCTCGGCCTGGCCGCGGGCGCCGAGCTGGGTGCGAGCGACTTCTACGGCGAGCGGGCCGGCCCGCCGCCCTACGCCCTGCCCCTGGTGCTCCTCGCCCTCGCCCTGCTCGGCGCCTTCGTCTGGTGGGAGCGGCGCGCGCCGGACCCGCTGCTCGACCTCGGGCTCTTCGCGCGGCGCGGCGTGGCGGCCGCCTGCGTGATCAACCTGCTGATGGGTCTCGCTCTGGCTTTGGCGATCACCAATGTGCCGCTCTTCGTCAACACTCGCCTGCTGCTCTTCGACGCGGCCAACCCAGATGTGCTGCGGCGCGCCGCTTGGGAGACAGGCTGGATCCTCTCGGCCCTCACCCTCTGCATGGCCGCCGTCGCCATCCCTGGCGGGTTGCTGGCGGGCCGCCGCGGCCACCGGCCGGCGCTCCTCGCCGGGCTAGCCCTCGCTCTCGCCGGCTACGGCCTGATGAGTCGCTGGCAGGCCGGCACCCCCTATGGCCCGATGATTGCACACCTCCTGCTCGCCGGCGCCGGCCTCGGCCTCGCGCTCGCCCCCGCCGCCGACCTCGTGGTCCGCACCGCCGCGCCGGAGCGGCGTGGGGCTGCCTCGGCCCTTGTGATTGCATTGCGCCTGGCGGGGATGACCGTGGGCGTGGCCGTACTGACGCTCTGGGGCGTGCAGCGCCAGGACGCCCTACGGCGCGCCGGGGCGAGCGACCCGCTCGCCGCCGCCGACCCCGCAGCCTTCCTGATGAACATCGCTGCCCAAGTGATCGGCGAGACGTTTCTCTTCGGCGTGGGCGCGGCCCTCTGCGCGCTGCTCGCCGCCGCGTTGATCCGCAGCCCGGCCGCCGACCGCGACCAGGAGGTCCAGTCATGACATTCTTCAGCGACCTGATCCTGCAGTTCGGTGCCCTGCAGTGGGAGCTAGCTGCTCGGCTGCTCATCGCGGCCCTGCTGGGCGCCATTGTTGGGGCCGAGCGCGAGTACAGCGGCCACGACGCGGGCCTGCGCACCAACATCCTCGTCGCTGCCGGCTCCTGCCTTTTCACCCTGCTCTCCATCTTCGGCTTCCCCGATGTCGGCCCGACCCCCAACGTCGGCCGCGACCCAGCCCGCATTGCGGCCCAGATCGTGAGCGGGATCGGCTTCCTCGGCGCGGGGGCCGTCTTCCGCGACGGCGACAGGGTGCGCGGCATGACCACGGCGGCCACGATCTGGCTGGTCGCCGCGATCGGCATGGCCGCGGGCGCGGGCAGCTACTTCCTCGCGATCATCGCCACGGTCGTCACCCTGGTTGTGCTGGCCGCATTGCACCCGCTTAGCAGCAAGCTGGAGGGGCGGAGCGCACGGGAGAACGAGTAAGGCCTTGCCTCGGAGCCCCAAGTCTAACCGCCTCGACGTCAGCTGCCTGACAGCTTCGCCGCAGAAAGTCCGGCGCTGGCGGCTCGCTGGTACTGCCATTCCCGCTCTCGGCGCAGAGGGGCATGCAGCGATGGTATGCGGATTGAGGCGGCTGTCGGCTTTGGGGGTTCCAAGGTGGGCAGCCGCCCCCTTGGCGGGGAGCGCGAGGGGCGGAGCCCGCTCGCATCTCCGCTCACTGCGCAGGTGGTACGGGCGCGGGGCAGCAGCGCCCCGCAGGCACCCACGCCCGCCTCACCCCGCCGCAGCCGCGGCGAAATCGCAGATGCGCGCCAGCGAGCAGCGCCCGCACGCCGGCCTGAGGGCATGGCACACTTGCCGGCCGTGCTGGATCATATTCAGATGAAAGCTGTAGACCGCCTCAGGCGGCAGCGCCGCCTCCAGCAGCGCGTGGGCCCTGTCCGCGCCCACCCTGGCCCCGATCAGCCCGAGCCGCAGGCTCACCCGATGCACGTGGGTATCCACCGGCAGCGCCGGCAGCCCCAGCGCGAACATCAGCACGCAGGCCGCCGTCTTCGGCCCGATCCCATCGAGGCTGAGCAGCCACTCCCGCGCCTCCTCCAGCGGCATCGTCTCGAGCAGGTCGAGGCTCAGCCCGCCGGTGCGCTCCTTGATGATACGCAGGGTCTGCTGGATGCGCGGCGCCTTGATCTTGCCCAGCCCCGCCGGCCTGATCGCCTCGTACACCGCCGCCGTCGGCGCCGCCAGCACCTCCTCCCAAGTCGGGAAGCGCCGCCGCAGCTCGTCGTAGGCCCGGCCGCTGTTGATGTCCGAGGTGTTCTGCGAGAGGATCGTCAGGATCAGCTCGTCCAGCGGATCCTGCCGCCCCGGCCAGACCCGCTGCCCGTACAGGGCGACCAGCAGCTCGTGGGCCAGCCGCGTCTTCTCGCCATCGATCAGGGGCGCCGCTTCGCTTCTCACTATTTCCCTCTCACATAGATGTCTGTCTGCTTCGGGAGGTTGGCATACCGGCGCCGCTGAGCCGCGCCCTCGAGCTCTCAGCTTGGGGGCACGAGAGTAGGCGCCAGGATATGCCAAGCTACTGGAACAGTACACAACAGGAATTTGGCCCCCGTTAGCCCCGCCCGAGGATGCGCAGCGCCAGCGCCCGCTCCTCCGCGCCGATCCCGCCGAGCGCCCAGAGGCTCGCACCGTAGACGAGGGGCGCCGCCAGGCCGGCGACGATCGCGCCGGGCCAGCCAGGGATCACCAGCTTCAGCGCGAGCATCGCCGCGCCCATGCCCACGGCCGCCAGCGCCGGGCGCCAGCTCATGCGCAGCAGCGGCGGCTTGAGCCCCTCGGAGCGCAGCAGCGGCACGAAGATCAGGTAGAGCAGCAGCTCGGAGAGCACCGTGATCGCCGCAGCGGCGTAGAGGCCCCATTCGGGCCTGCCAAAGCTGAGGACAGCGACGGGCACGGCGATCAGGTTCAGGGCCAGGTTTGCGGCGGCGCCGATCAGAAAGGCCCGCGTGATCGCCGCCTGCCGGTTCACCGCGATCAGCGCGTATTGCAGCAGGCCGTTGGCGAAGGAGAGTGGCAGGAACCAGGCGAGGATCGCCAGCACTGCCGGCGAAGGTCCGTAGTTGGGGAACTGCGAGCGGGTGAAGAGCAGGATCAACTCGGGCGCCAGGAGCGACATGCCCATCGCCAGGGGGAAGGCCAGCGCCAGCAGGAGCTGCAGCGTGCGGTTCTGAGCGTCGGCCATGGCCACCCGGTCGCCGTCGGCGCGCCGCGAAAGCAGCGGGAAGACGGCGAAGGTAACTGCCGGCGGTACGATCAGAGCGATGCCGAGGATCGTGTAGGGTACATTGTACTGGCCCACCAGCTGCTCGCCCTCGGCCCCGCCGAATGCCCTGATGACAAAGACGTCGAAACGGAAGAAGACCGCGCTCAGCAGATTGTTGAGCATCAGCGGCAAGGCCAAAGGCATCGTGGCACGCATCTTCGCCGTGTCCCAGCTCAGGGTCGGCGGGAAGAAGTGGCGCCGCTGGAGTAGGAAGAAGGCGGCGGCGGTGAAGCTGCTGACAGCCACGGCCGACCAGGCCAGGCCCAGGATGCCGAGCCCGAAGACGATCACCCCGATCCGCGCCAGGAAGCTGAGGGCGTTGGTGACCAACTCCATCAGGGCCGGCACCTCCATGCGCTCATTCGCGTTGTAGAGTGCCGTGACGGCACCTGAGTAGGCGCTTGGCACCAGGGTGAGCAGCAGCACAAAGATGATCGCCGCGCCCTCGCCCGAGAGCGGCTGGCCGATCACGGCGAAGGCTCCTACCACTAGCAGGGCCACGGGGAGCGCCCCGGCGACCACCAGCAGCAGGCGCAGCCCCAGCGTCACGCCGAAGAATCGCCGGGCGACGCCAGGGTCGCGGGCCACCTCGCGGGTGAGCAGCACGCCCAAGCCGAACTCGGTGAAGATGCTGAGGTACTGGCCGACCAGCAGGGTGGCGAAGGTGTAGTCGCCCATGCTACCGACGCTTAAGCTGCCGGCGAGCAGAAAGAAGACGATCAGGTCGAGGGCGCGCACGACCATGCGCATCCCGAAGGTGATGGCGCTGTTCTTGAAGATCCGCCGCGCCGCGTTCTCCGGGTCGTCGCGGTAGAGGCGACGCCAGAGCAGCGCGCCCGCCCCGGCCAGGGCCAGTACGACGATGAGGCCGATTGTAAGCCAGAGCAGCCGCACTACTCGCTCTCTACCGTGATCTGGGCGCGGCGACCGTCGCTCGTGAGCTCGACCGCGCCGTGGGTGGCGGTGTGGAAGATTCGCGGGCTGAGCCTGCGCCGGTCATTGTAGCTGAGCAGGGCGGGCTCAGGCGCTTCGTATGCGGCGCTGAAGGCGATCGCCTTGGGCCGTAGGGCCCGCACGAGAGGCGTATCGAGCTTCCGCTGCCACGGGTAGATCAGCAGGTCCAACGGCCGGTCGGCGGCGCCCATCGCGGCCTCGTCGCCTGCGGGGCCGCCGGTATGGACGAGCACCCTGGTAGCGCCGTAGCTGAGCAGCAGCACCGCGCTGTCCTCGTCGCCGGCGGGGGCGGCCAGCACCGTGAGCGTG
>DAOUGF010000580.1:0-1591 GCA_034429295.1 Chloroflexaceae bacterium | reverse complement strand
TGAACGGCACCTCCTGCTCTCGCAGGTAGGCGATCAGCTTGTCCTTGCAGGTCATGGCGGACCTCCTTGAAACGGCTCAGCTGTCAGACAGGCGCCTGGCTGGGTTTCGCAGCCGGCGGGAGGGCGGCGATGATGTTCAGCAGCTGGCGCAATCACCCGCTGCCGGTTACGACATTGCCATGCTGCTGTGCGCCGCGGAGGCCGGCGTATGGCGGCCATCCCGCGCAGCGCAGACTCGAGCCGTCTGGTGTGTATAGCAGGAGAGGGAGCGCGACCCGATGGCTTCAGGATACGCCTGAGCGGCGCCAGTTGCAGGAAAGAGGCCGATCGCTGGAGGGAAGATTCGTTCACGAGCGGCCAACCGTAAAGTGGCCTCTTCCCGCCGTAATCAGCTCTTTCCTGGCCAGGCGCGCTGCTAAGGCGATCTGATGGGTATCGGTCACAGCGGCGGCCAGAAGCGCTTCAGGAAGGCGTCGGCAACCATGCGGAAGTCGTCGGGGCGACTCCACATCAGCGGGTGATCGCCGCTGTTCGCCAGGAAGAGCCTGCCTTGCGGGAGCACCTCGGCCATCGCGCAGAGCTGCGGGCCGACCTCCGGCAGCAGCGGGTCGGCGAGGCTGGCGGTGAGCAGCACCGGGCAGCCAACTTCCACCAGGCGCTCCCCGAAGTAGTCGATCCCGGTCGCGGCGTAGCCCGCCAGCATCGCGCTGTCGGCGTCGACCACCTGAGCCCAGTCGGCGCCGTGGGCCAGCGACCAGAATGCCACCTGCCCAAGGGTGCGCTCAGCACGCCCGGCGAGGATCGCCTGGAGCGCCGCTGGCGGGTAGCGGGGCACGAGGCTGTCGGCGACCACGGCGGCGACCCGTGCGGGTGCTGAGAGCGCCGCGAGCAGCGCCACGGCTGCGCCGCCGCTCGTCCCGACCAGCGCGCAGCGCTCGACCTGCAGCGCGTCGAGCAGGTCAATCATCGCCCTAGCCCCGGCAGCCCACCAATCGTGAGGCCAAGTCGTCATACGCCCCGACTGCCCGGTGCCCGGCAGGTCGAGCGCGAGCGTGCGGTAGCGCTGCCCGAAGTGGGCGAGCTCGCCGGTGTGGCAGGCGGAGGAGGCCGTGTTGCCGGGCAGCAGCAGCAGCGGCGGGCCATCGCCCCCCTCGCGATAGAACAGCTCTGAGCCCTCGTATGCGATAGCCGGCATGCTCCCTCCTCAAACCTCCGCTGCTCTGACACGCTGGCTTCACAACCCAAGGCGAACTGGAGCTTAGTGCAATTTCAGGCAGCCTTTTTGGCCATGTCGCTTGGCTCTCTGGCTTTGTGAGGCTCTGGCTGTACGAACTACCGACTATGCTGTACGGGCATTAGGGACGGGCGACAATCACTTGCAACTCCGGTTGCCCCTCGCCCGGGCCGCCGTCCAGAGCTGGGAAGAAGCTGATCTCGGCAAAGCCACAGTCGCGCAGCAGCGATGTATACTCCTCATCCGTGTACGCCTGGAAGCTCTGGGCGTAGCGGCTCACCGCGCCGCTCGCTGCATCGATCACGTAGTAGCGGCTGGTCGCAGCGTTCTCATCAGCGTGCCAGAAATGTTCGCTCA
>DAOUGF010000579.1:0-10553 GCA_034429295.1 Chloroflexaceae bacterium | reverse complement strand
CAAGCTCGCCGGCGCCCTCAAAGCTACACTCTTCGCCAGCAACCTTCGGATCAACCCGCGGCGCCTCCAGACGATCGCCGCGGATACTGCCGGCTCCTATCTTGCCTTCGCTGCGGGCGAGCAGGAGCCGGACGCCGTCACCAGCTATGGGCGCGGGCTCGCCACCGACGGCTTGGGCCACGCCACGCTGCTCGCCCTCGTCGATCGCCTGCTGCGGGCCGCCTGGGAGGCCGAACCGACTGAGGGTGCGCCCTCGAAAGCTCTCAGCTACACCACGGCCCTGCTTGCCGGCTACATGGCAGCAAGAGAGGAGGCGCTGCTGCAGGAGCAGGAGCGTACCAGGGCCGCCCTCGAGCGGGTTCGGGCTCAACAGCACGGTTAACAACGAGCCGGGCGGCGTTCTGATGCGCCTCTGTGGCCTCCCCGCTTCTCCCCTGAGGGAGAAGCGGCCAGCGACGAGGGAAGAGAGCACTTCAGGACGCCCCCACTACACTACTCTCCCCTTGAGGGAAGGACCGAGGGTGGGAGGCCACCCGCGCCACACCGTCACGCTGCAGCGCCGTTTCTGTAACCTTGCCTAACGCGACGGCCGACGATCTCGAATAGCCAACTCCATGCCAGCACCAAGCGAGAACGGCGCTCTTCCGCAGGCGGAGCTCACAGAAGCTGTCGCCGACCAGCTCAGCGCATTTCAGCGTGAGCTCACCCTCGAGCTGCTTCAGGCGCTCCGGGCCACGATGTTCGACAACCTCCCCGAGGTCCGACCGGCGCTCCTCGGCCGCGAGGCCGCCGCAGAGGTCGAGGCGCTGCTGGCATTTCTGGGCAGCCAGGATGAGAGCTTCGCCGGTAAGCGGGGCGTCCGGCTCGCCAGCAGCGGCTTCGGGGTGGAGAGTGTGTTAGGGCTAGGTCAGGCGCTGCGGCGCTTCTGCATGCAGCGCCTGCCAGAACCGCTCCGCATTGACGGCCTCTCCCAGATCGAGCGTTACCACAGCGCGGTGCTTCGGGGCTACTCCCACGAGCGCAAGGTAACCATCCTGGAGCAGCAGGAGCGCATCCGCTCGGCCATCCAGCGCACCAACAGCCGCTTCGCCCTGCAGATCGAGGTAGCCGCCGACATCGCCAGGGCCACCACTTCCATCCTCGATCTCAGCGTGCTGCTGCAGACCGCCGTGGATCTGATCCGCGAGCGCTTCGAGCTCTACTACGTGGGGATCTTCCTCTGCGACGCGGCCAACCGCTGGGTGACGCTCCAGGCCAGCGCCGGCGAGCCCGGCCAGGTGTTGCTGCGCCGCGGCTATCGCCTGAAGATCGGCGGCGACTCGTTGGTGGGCTGGTGCGTTGCCCACGGCGAGGCCCGCATCGCCCTCGATGTCGGCGGCACGGCGCTGAGCTTCGACCGCCCGCTGCTCGAGGACATCCACTCCGAGATGGTCGTCCCGCTGATCTCGCGCCACAAGGTGATCGGGGCGATGGCCGTGCAGAGCCGCCGGGTGGGCGCCTTCTCGGAGCACGATGTGGCGGTCTACCGCATTACCGCTGATCAGCTGGCCAACGCGATCGAGAACGCGCGGCTCTTTTACGAGCGTGAGCGGCGCATCGCCGAGCTGCGGCTGGCCAAGGAGGCGGCCGAGAGCGCCAGCCGAGCGAAGAGTGCCTTCCTCGCCACCATGAGCCATGAGCTGCGCACCCCGCTCACGGCCATCCTCGGCTACACCGAGCTCATCCAGCGCGCCGTGGCCGCCCAGCAGTACGCCCACATCGGCGCCGATCTCAACGAGGTGCTGGTGGCCGGGCGGCACCTGCTCTCGCTGATCAACGAGGTACTCGACTTCTCCAAGATCGAGGCGGAGAAGATGCTTGTCACAAGCGAGCCCTTCGCGGTGAGCGCACTGCTCGACGACGTGGCCTCGACGGTGCGCCCCCTGGTCGAGCAGAACCGCAACCGGTTCAGCGTGGAGTGCGAGCCGCAGATCGGCGAGATGCGCTCCGACGCGACCCGCATCCGCCAGGTGCTGGTGAATCTGCTCGGTAACGCCGCCAAGTTCACTGAGTGCGGTGAGGTGCGCCTGAGCGCCCGGCGCGAGGCCGACGCCCGCGGCGACTGGATCGTCTTCGCGGTCGAGGATACTGGCATTGGCATCGCCGCCGACAAGCTCCATAAGCTCTTCCAGCCCTTCTCGCAGCTCGACGACCGGCCGGAACGGCTTTATGGCGGCACCGGCCTCGGGCTGGCCCTCTGCCAGCGCCTCTGCCAGCTGCTCGGTGGCACGATCGGCGTGGCGAGCACCCTCGGCGTCGGCTCAACCTTCACGGTGCGCCTGCCGGCGCTGCTCGAGGATCACCCTCCGGCGCCTGCAGCCTTGGACGACGAGCCGCCGGAGAGCGCCCCGCTCCTGGCCGAGGAGGCTCCGACGTCCGACCATTCGCCCGCGGCCCTTGGCGATGGGCTGGCGCTGATCATCGGCGATGACGAGGCGGCGCGCGAGTTGGTCGAGTGGCAGCTGAGCGCGGGCGGCCTCGCCACGGTGCTTGCCACCGATATCGCGAGCGGCCTACAGCTCGCCCGCGACCTGCTCCCCGAGGCGCTCCTGGTCGACAGCCGTATCCAAGGCCGTCACGGCTTGCTCGCCGAACTGCAGCGCGACCCGCAGCTCGCGGCGCTGCCGGTGATCATCTTCTCCTGCAGCGAGGGGCAGGCCAGCGGAGAAGTGTTGGGCATCGAGCAGCCGCCAATCAGCGAGCCGCTGGTCGCGACTGTCAGGCGGGCGCTGAGCGCCCGGGGCAGCAAGAGCCACGGCGTATAGGCAAGGGCGATGGCAAAAGTTCTGATCGTCGAAGACGACGTCGCGATCCGCGCGGTGCTCACTCGCCTGCTGGCGGCGAGCGGTTACACGGTGCTGTGGGCGGCCGACGGCGCTCGCGCGGTCAGGCTGGCCCGCGAGGAGCTGCCCGACTTGATCCTGATGGACTTGGGCTTGCCGATCCTGAATGGCTGGCAGGCGGCCCACCGGATCAAGGGCAGGCCGGCGACGGCTCACATCCCGATCATCGCCCTCACGGCCTACGCCCTCACTGAGGAGCGCGAGCGGAGCCTGGCCGCCGGCTGCGACGACTTCGAGACCAAGCCGCTGGACATCCCGCGGCTCCTCGCGAAGATCGAGCAGCACTTGGGGACGCGGGACCGCCCCGAGGTGCAGTAGCGTCAGCGGGATGTTTGGATCGCGAATGACGCGGGACGAAGTGGCGCGAAGCGCTTAACGGGGCGTTACGAAGTGGCGCGAAGCGCTTAACGGGGCGTTACGAAGTGGCGCGCAGCGCTTAACTGAAGACGCGAAACTACGGAGCAGCGGGCGTGTAGCGGAGAACGCAACGCCTGTTCATCGTGCCGAAGGGCATGCAGCGATGGCGTGTCGGCGTTGGCGGTCGCCGGCTTTGGGGGTTTCCAAAGGCGATTGACTGCGCCGGGGGGACGGGCTATAGTTCCCCGATAGCCCGGCGTACGGCCGCGCCTGAGAAAGGGGAGCGCCATGAGCGATAGCTACGAGCAGCTGCGCCTCAGCGTGGCTGATGGGGTGGCGACGCTGACGCTGAGCCGACCCGAACGACTGAACGCCCTCGGCGTGCAGCTGGTGGAGGAGTTGCGCGCCGCCCTTGACGAGTTAGAGGCCGGCGGCGTGGCTCGCGCGCTGATCATCACCGGCGCCGGCGAGCGGGCCTTCTGCACCGGCGCCGACCTCAAGGAGCGAGCGGCCATGGACGCGGCCGCCCGCTGGGCCCACAACCGCGCCCTGAACGACTGTAACAATCAGCTAGCCCGTCTGCAGATCCCGACGATCGCCGCCCTCAACGGCATGGCCCTCGGCGGCGGCCTCGAGCTCGCCCTGGCCTGCGATATCCGCCTGGCCGCCGAGCACGCCGTGCTCGGGCTCCCTGAGACGGGCCTCGGCATTATCCCTGGCGCCGGCGGCACCCAACGTCTGCCCCGCCTGATCGGCCCCGCCCGCGCCAAGGAGCTGATCTTCACCGCCAGGCGCATCTCCGCCGAGGCGGCCCTCGCCTGGGGCCTGGTGAGCCAGGTGACGCCGGCCGCCGGCCTGCTGCCCGCCGCGACGGAGCTGGCTCGCGAGATCGCCCGCCGTAGCCCCCTCGCACTGGCCTACGCCAAGGCGGCCATCGACGTAGGGCTCGAGAGCTCGCTGGAGCAGGGGCTGCGCTACGAGACGGCGGCGTTCCGCGCCGCCCTCGCCTCCGATGACTATCAGATCGGCCTGGAGGCCTTCGCCGCGAAGGAGGAGCCGAGATTCCCGCCACTCATCGGACGCCGGATCACCTGGTGAGCATCGAGCATCGCCAGGGTGCTTCTTGTGGTACTCTTGCGAGCGTTCCCAATGCTCAATTCTCGGAGGGGGTGCCGTGATGCAGGCGTTTGTCTACGAGAGCCGGCCTGTGCGCGTTGTCTTCGGCGCGGGCAGCCTGGAGCAGTTGCCTGATGAGGTGGCCCGCTTCGGCGCGAGGCGCGCGCTGGTGCTCGCCACACCGGGCCAGCGGGCGCTCGCCGAGCGAGCCGCAGCCCTTCTCGGCCCGCTGGCTGCCGGCATCCACGCCGAGGCGGTGATGCATGTGCCAGCTGCGACAGCGGTGGCCGCCCGCGAGGAGGCCGCCCGGCTGCATGCCGACCTCTACGTGGCGATCGGCGGCGGCTCGACGATCGGGCTCGCTAAGGCGATCGCCCTGGAGACCGGGTTGCCGATCGTCGCGGTGCCCACGACCTACGCCGGCTCCGAGATGACGTCGATCTGGGGTCTCACCGAGGGCGGAGTGAAGCGCACGGGCCGCGATGAGCGGGTGCGCCCGCGGACCGTACTCTACGACCCGGCGCTCACGCTCACGCTGCCGCCGCAGATCGCCGGGCCAAGCGGTATGAACGCCATGGCCCACTGCGTGGAGGCGCTCTACGCCCCCGACGGCAACCCGGTGATCGCGCTCATGGCCGAGGAGGGCATCCGCGCCCTGGCCGCCAGCCTGCCCGCCGTGGTGCGCGACCCCGCCGATCTGGAGGCCCGCGGCGAGGCCCTCTACGGCGCCTGGCTCGCCGGCTCTGCCCTCGCCACGGCCACTCTCGGGCTGCACCATAAGCTCTGCCATACCCTGGGCGGCAGCTTCAACCTGCCCCACGCCGAGGTCCACACGGTGATCCTCCCCCACGCCGCCGCCTACAACGCCGCCGCCGCCCCTCAGGCCATGGCCCGCGCCGCCCGAGCCCTCGGGGTTGCTAACGCCCCGGCCGGGCTCTTCGACCTCGCCGCCGCCCTCGGCGCGCCAACTTCGCTGCGGGCACTCGGCATGCGCGAGAGCGACCTAGAGCGGGCCGTCGAACTGGCGACCCAGAGCCCCTACCCGAACCCAGCCCCCGTCACCAGGGAGGGTGTGCGCCGCCTGCTCGACGACGCCTTCCACGGGCGAAGGCCAGCGGCATGATAAGGTGAAAGGGTGACAAGGGGACAGGAGGACAAGGGGACAGAGGGACAGGGGGACATCCTGACGGTGCCGATAGGCGTCACCTTGTCACCTTGTCCCCTAGCCTGAGCGGAGCGAGGGCATTCTTCTTCTTCGTGCTGCAGCGCACCAGGACGCCTCTGTGGTAATATGCTGGCCCGCCACCCCTACCCGGAGCCGACCGTATGACCGACAAGCGACTGACGATGCGCGAGGCGATCGCCCGCTACGTACATGATGGTATGAGCGTAGCGATCGAAGGCTTCACCGCCTGCATCTGCTTCGCCGCCGGCCACGAGATCATCAGGCAGCGCCGGCGTGACCTGACGCTCATCCGGATGACGCCCGACCTGATCTACGACCAGATGATCGCCGCCGGCGTGGCGAGCCGCCTGATCTTCAGCTACCTGGGCAACCCAGGCGTCGGCTCACTCAACGCCATCCGCCGCGCCGTCGAGCAGGGCGTGCCCCAGCCCCTGGAGTTGGAGGAGTACTCCCACTACGGCATGGTCGGGCGCTATATCGCCGGGGCCACCAGGCTGCCCTTCTACCCACTGCGCTCTTACCTGGGCAGCGACATGGCGCGGGCCAACCCGCGGATCAAGATCATCGAGGACCCCTACGGCGGTGGACCGATCGCGGTGGTGCCGCCGCTCAACCCCGACGTGGCGATCATCCACGCCCAGCGGGCCGACATCCACGGCAACACCCAGCTCTGGGGCCTGATCGGCACGCAGAAGGAGGTAGCCTTCGCCGCAAAGACGCGCATCGTTGTGGTGGAGGAGATCGTGGACGAGGCGGTGATCCGCGCCGACCCGAACCGCACGCTCATCCCCGGCTTGATCGTGGACGCCGTGGTCCACGAGCCCTACGGCGCCCACCCCTCCTACGCCCAGGGCTACTACGACCGCGACAACCAGTTCTACCTGGCCTGGGAGCAGATCTCGGCCCGGCACGAGAGCACGCTGGCCTGGCTAGACGAGTGGGTCTACGGCCTGCCGGACCGGGCGGCCTACCTGGAGAAGCTCGGCCCGGCGACGCTGGAACGCCTGCGGCCCCTGCCCGCCCCCGCCGGCCCAGTGGACTACGGGGAGTACCGATGAGCTACAGCGCCTCTGAGATGATGATCGTGGCCGCCGCCCGCGCCCTCGCTGGGGCGCGCACGGTGTTCGTGGGCGTGGGGTTGCCGAATATCGCCTGCAACCTGGCGCGGCGCACAGTGGCCCCAGAGCTGGAGCTGATCTACGAGGCGGGCGTCTACGGCGCCAGGCCGGCCCGGCTGCCGCTCTCGATCGGCGACCCGACCCTGGTGAGCGGCGCGACCGCTGCGGTCTCCCAAGCCGATCTGTTCGGGCTCTATCTCCAGGGCGGGCTGGTGGATGTGGCGCTGCTCGGCGGGGCGCAGATCGACCGCTACGGCAACCTCAACACGACTGTGATCGGCGACTACGCCAAGCCCAAGGTGCGCCTGCCCGGCAGCGGCGGGGCCTGCGAGATCGCCACAAGCGCCCGGCGCACCTTTATGATCATGCGGCTTAAGCGACGCGCCTTTGTCGAGCGGCTCGACTTCATCACCAGCCCCGGCCACCTCGACGGTGGCGATTCCCGCGCCCGCCTCGGCCTCCCCGGCGGCGGCCCTGCCCTGGTGATCACCGACCTGGCCCTGCTCGACTTCGATAACCCCGAGCGCGAGATGCAGCTCGTCGCCACCCACCCGGGCGTGAGCGTGGACCAGGTACTGGCCGAGGTGGGCTGGCCGCTGCGCATCGCGCCCACGGTGAGCGTCACCCCCACGCCGAGTGATGAGGAATTGCGGATGGTACGGGTTGAGCTCGACCCGGAGGGGATGTATCGGTGACAAGGGGACAGGGGGACAAGGGGATACCTGTCGGCTCCGTTAGGAAGTCCCCTTGTCACCAAGCCCGAGCAGCGCGAGGGCGGTCGCCTTGTCATCCTGCCACCTAGCCCAAGCAGCACGAGGGCGTTCTCCTTCTTCGTGCTGCAGCCCGCAGCGTAGCCTTGCGAGAAAGGATCCCGATGAGCGCCGAGACGATCCCCGAGATGGCCGGGCGCGCCCCGCTCTTCAGCCGGCCCATGACGGGCGCGGAGTATCTGGAGAGCCTGAAGGACGGCCGCGAGATCTATATCTACGGCGAGCGGGTGCGCGACGTGACGACCCACCCGGCCTTCCGCAACACCGCCCGCATGCTGGCCCGGCTCTACGACGCCCTCCACGACCCGGCCCAGCAGGGTGTGCTCACCACGCCGACCGACACGGGCAACGGCAGCTTTACCCACCGCTTCTACCAGGCCTCCCGCAGCGCGGAGGATCTCGTGGCTGCTCGTGAGGCGATCGCCGCTTGGGCCCGCCTCACCTACGGCTGGATCGGGCGCAGCCCCGACTACAAGGCCGCCTTCCTCGCAACCCTCGGCGCCAATAGCGAGTTCTACGCGCCCTACCGGGAGAACGCTCTGCGCTGGTATCAGCTTTGCCAGGAGCAGGTGGCCTTCGTCAACCACGCGATCGTCAACCCGCCCGTGGACCGCGACCGCCCGCTGGACGAGGTGAAGGACGTGTATATGCACGTCGTGGAGGAGCGGGACGACGGCCTGGTGGTGAGCGGGGCCAAGGTGGTGGCGACCACCTCGACGCTCACGAACTACACCTTCGTCGCCAACAACGGCGCCCTGCCGATCAGGACCAAGCCCTTCGCCTTCGTCTGCATTGTGCCGAACGACGCGCCGGGGATGAAGCTCTTCTGCCGGCCCTCCTATGAGATGACGGCGGCAGCCATGGGCAGCCCGATGGACTACCCGCTCTCCTCGCGCCTGGACGAGAACGACTCGATCCTGATCTTCGACAAGGTTTTCGTGCCCTGGGAGAACGTCTTCGCCTACGGCGACCTCGACAAGGTGAACCACTTCTTCCCGCGCTCCGGCTTCCTGCCCCGCTTTATGTTCCACGGCTGCACGCGGCTGGCTGTGAAGCTCGACTTCATCGCCGGCCTGCTGCTGAAGGGCGTGGAGGCCACGGGCGCGAAGGGGTTCCGGGGCGTGCAGGCGGCGGTGGGCGAGGTGCTGGCCTGGCGCAACTGCTTCTGGGGCCTGAGCGACGCGATGGCCCGCACCGCCACGCCTTGGGTCAACGGCTACGTGCTGCCGAACCTGGAGTACGGCCTGGCCTACCGGGTGATGGCGAGCATGGCCTACCCGAAGATCAAGGAGATCATCGAGAACACCATGGCCAGCGCGCTGGTCTACCTGCCCTCCCACAGCCTTGACTTCAAAAACCCGGAGATCCGGCCTTACCTCGACCAGTACGTGCGCGGCTCGAACGGCTACAGCGCCGAGGAGCGGGTGAAGCTAATGAAGCTGCTCTGGGACGCGATCGGCAGCGAGTTCGGTGGCCGCCATGAGCTTTACGAGCGCAACTACTTCGGCAACCACGAGAGCATCCGCTTCGAGACGCTGACTGTGGCCGACACCACGGGCGTATCGGCCAGGCTGAAGGCCTTCGCCGAGCAGTGCATGGCCGAGTACGATCTGGACGGCTGGAAGGCGCCCGACCTGATCGGCCCTGAGGATCTCAGTGTGGTGCTGAACCGCAGGTTCTGATGCTGGATACGCTATGGGTATTCGGGCGGCCACGGCGGGCCAGGGCGGCCACATTGGGCCGCCCCTACGATTCGCCTTTATAATCGGGACCGATAGTCCTCTGTGGTGTGATGTAGTTTGGAGTATGCGCAATGGACACGCCGGCGGACCCGATCGACCCGATGCTGTTTCGCGCCACGATGGGGCGCTTTGCCACCGGCGTGACGGTGATCACTGTGGCCGCGGGGAACGAAGTGCGCGGCATGACGGCGAACGCGTTTATGTCGGTATCGCTGTCGCCGCCGCTCGTGCTGGTCTCGATCAATAACCGGGCGCGCATCAGGGCCCACCTGGGCCCGGAGGTGCGCTACGGCGTGAATGTGCTGGCCGAAAACCAGGAGGCCGTGAGCCGCCACTTCGCGGGTCGCCCGCAGGAGGGCCTAGATGTGCGCTTCATCGACCATCGCGGCACGCCGCTGATCGAGGGGTGCGTGGCCCATATCGTCGCCAGGATCGTAGACATTCACCCGGCGGGCGATCATACGCTCTACATCGGCCACGTCGAGCATCTGCGGTGGTGGGAGCGGCGCCCGCTGCTCTTCTTCGCCGGCATGTACGAGCAGCTGGTGAGCCACTACATCACCGATATCTCCGACTGGAATACCTTTTTCTAAAAGTCATTCGGAAGGTACGGCCGAAGCATTCGCCCAGACAGCGCCTGTGCCACACGAGCGATCTAGAGCGAATGCTTCGGCCCTACTGGCTTACCGAAAGCTCTCTGTGGTTCTACATGGAGTTCCCAGGAACTCCGACCGCGGCGCTCTGCACCCCGACGATACGCTACGGCGCGAGCACGCCGTCGCGCAGGCCACGGAGGTAGGCCCGCGCCGCCGGCCAGCGCCCCCGGCGGGTGAGGCGGCCGAGGGTGCGTAGCGCGCTCGCCATCCGGTATGGGCCGATCAGCGGCCACTGCCAAGGGCGGGCGTGCTTGCGGAAGTACTGTAGGCTGGCGCGGGCCATGTGGTAGCGCTCGTTCGGCGAATCGCTGCCGCCCGACGAGACCGCGACCTTGTGGAGCATCACCGCGCGGGGCTCCACCACAGCCCGCAGGCCCGCCCGCAGCGCTCGCAAGCAGTAGTCGCTGTCCTCGTAGTACATGAAGAAGCGCTCGTCGAAGAGGCCGACCTGCTCCAGGCAGCGGCGGCTGATCAGCATGCCGCAGCCGGTGATGAAATCGACGGGGAAGGGCTTGGGGTCGTGGCGCCAAGGCGGGGCTTCGTAGCGCCGGATCTCGAGCAGCAGGGGCCGCAGGCGTCCGCCGAGCCACCAGATCCGCTGGGGTGCCGTGGCGTAGTAGATCGCTGGCGAGGCCAAGTCGGCCCCGCTGGACTGAGCGGCAGAGACGAGCAGGTCCAGCAGATCCGGCGCCACGGTGGTGTCGTTGTTCGCGAGGAAGGCGTAGT
>DAOUGF010000578.1:0-4442 GCA_034429295.1 Chloroflexaceae bacterium | reverse complement strand
GGCCGCGATGCTGCGGAGCGTCTCGCCAGGTTGCACGACATGGTTGCGCTGGGGCGGCGGTGGCGGCGGTGGAAGCGCCTCGGCCGGAGCGCCCAGCGGGTTGAGATCGTTCACCAGCAGCAGCAGGTCCACCATCGTGTAGTGGCCTGGCCGCAGCGAGGGCAGGGTCGGGCGCCAGTTGCCGTCGGCTTCTCGTAGCACCGAGGTGCGGCTGCAGTTGATCAGGGCCACGAAGGTCTCCGCCAACAGCGTGCTGCCCACCGGGCCGAGCCGCTGGCCGTTGTGGAACACCTCGGCCTCCCTGAGGATGTAGTACCAGAGCGGCGTCTCCTTGTCGAAGCCGGCCTTCTGGACCACCTGGCCCAGCGCGCCGGCGCGCAGTTGCGCGGGCGTGAGCGCCGGCAGGCTCATCGCCTCGGCTACCGCCTGGCCGGAGGGCAGGCCCACCACGTGGCCGCGGATCA
Source organism: Chloroflexaceae bacterium (assembly GCA_034429295.1). GTDB lineage: Bacteria > Chloroflexota > Chloroflexia > Chloroflexales > Chloroflexaceae > OHK40. The sequence continues at coordinate 3,978 of DAOUGF010000578.1, read as the reverse complement.
GGTTGCGCACCGCCAGGGGCCGCCGCGCGCCTTCCTGGGCGAACTCGGGGATCTCCTTGAGCCCGATCGCCAGCGCGGTGTCGATACTGCGGGCGAGGTTGAGGCGGGCCGGCTCGATGCCGGGCACGTCGCTGAAGTCGTAGAAGCGCCGCCAGTCGATCGGCCAGTTTGCGGGCAGGGAGGGCTGGCCGGCGAAATTGCCGTTCACGCCGGAGAAGACGAAGAGCAGGTCGAGCCCGGCCCGCTCGAAGATGCGGTTCCAGGTGTAGCCGTCGCGGATCATGCTGTGGCCGAAGCGGTAGGCGGCCACCGAGAACTCGACCGGCATCCCCGGCTGCTTGTCGGTGGGCGGCGTGAAGAAGCGCCCGCCGTCGCGGATCACCTGGGCCAGGATGGCCGGCTCCACCACGCGGGCCAGGAAGTCGTGCAGCACGATCCACTGGTAGTGGAGCGTTACCGTGCGCCGCGCCGCCGCGAACAGCTCATAGCCCCGCAGGCCCGTCTCGGCGAGGCGCGCCGCGACGACGTTGTGGAACTTCAGGAAGGCCAGGTGGGTCTGGGCCACCGCCAGGTTCTCGTCGTTGCGCGGGTCGCCAATCGTGGCCTCGATGCGGTTGCTCGGGTTATGCCCACGGGGCAGGTCGTTCGGCAGCGGGCGCGACTCTGGCTCGATCCCCGGCCGGCCGATGCCGGTGCAGCGGCCGATCCGCAACCGCACCCCATCGGCCTCATAGAGCGGCTTCTGCTCCAGTCCAGGGCCGCGGCCATAGACGCTGTCGAGGTCGAGGGAGGGCGTGCGGCCGTTCTCGATCTCTTCCGGCGTCAGCACGCCCTCAGGCAGGCCCGCGGTCTGGTCGAAGGTGATGTCGTGGTCGAGGAACTGGCCGAAGTAGGTGAAGCCGGCGGGCAGCGTCTGGTGGTCGTTGAAGTTCGGCGTGTCGTCCATCGCGGCGCCGAGGGCGATCAGGTCTTCGATCGCCGGCCTGAAGGGCGCCAGCTGCGGGAACATCCGCGTGAAACGGAAGGCCCGCTCAGGGTTGAGGGCCGACGCGCTCTCGGGGGCGGCGCTGAAGAAGTGGCCCACCTCGCTCTCGAGGGCGGCGCCGAGGGTGCGGCCTGCCTCGCTGCTCGCCCCCTCGCCGACAAACCCCTCGCCTTCGATGTAGTAGGTCGTCTGGCCGTGCTTACGCGACATTGCTGCTCCTCCTGTAGTGAATCCCGCCAGGCCAGGACGGAGTAGGGTGGCGGGGCGGCTTACACTATCAGAAGGGCGCAGGAGGCGTGAAGCTTACACATGACGAGAAGGGTGACCACCTGCGGCACCGTTAGGAGTCACCCTGTCACCTTGTCGCCTTGTCACCCAGCCGATCGAGGGACCAGCTCAGGTGATCCGCGAGCGCACCTCAGTGCTGGCCCAATCCATCAGCAGCACGACCAGCACGATCGCCCAGACGGCGGTGGCGGCGTTGTTCCACTGCAGCTGGTTGATCCAGCGGGAGAGCTCGAGGCCGATCCCGCCGCCGCCCACGAAGCCGATGATCGTGGACATGCGCACGTTGATGTCCCAGTAGTAGATCGTGAAGGAGAGGAAGGGCGGCACGATCTGCGGCAGCACGGCGTAGCTCACCACCTGGATTTCGTTCGCGCCAGCCGCGCGCATTGCCTCCAGCGGCCCCATGTCGATGCTCTCGGCGGCCTCGGCGTAGAGCTTGCCGATGTTGGCGATCGTGCTCGCCGCCAGCGCCAGCACCCCGGCGAACGGCCCGAAGCCCACCCAGATCGCGAAGATCGTCGCCAGGATCAGCGGCTCGATCGCCCGCGTGAGGTTGAGCACCGCCCTGGTGATGGTGTAGACCGTGTTCCCCAGGGCTGTGCGCGGCATCAGGTTGCGGGCGCCGAAGAACGAGATCGGGATGGCGATGATCGCGCCCAGCGTGGTGGCCATCAGCGCCAAGAAAACCGTCTCAACGATCGCCCCCGAGGTGACCCGCAGAGCCTCGCTCGGCCGCAGCTGCCCCGACTCCCAGCTCAGCTCGGCGATCACATCGGAGACCCCGGCGCCCTCGGCGAGCAGGGGCGGGATATCGGTCTCGACCGTGAAGTTGCCCTCAGCATCGGTGGTGAAGCGCTCGTCCCGCAGGCGCCCCTGGGTATGCGGCGGCTGCCAGTAGATGCGCCCCTGAGTGTTGGGGCGGAAGCCGCTGCCGCTGATGGTGATCGGGTCGCCGGCGTTCAGGCAGGCTGAGGAGAGGGTGATCTGGGGGCCGCTCTCGCTCAGCGGCGGCGGGCCGCTCCCCGAGGCGCAGGGCACCTCCAGCCGACCGAACGCCCGCTGGCTCTCGGCGCCCCTGGTGAGCAGCGATGGCTGCAGCAGGTCGGTCAGGATGCCCTGAACCTTGGGCGCATCGGTGATCAGCCTGGGCAGATCCACCTGGGTGGCGCGGGCAGCCCAGATCAGCAGGGCGAGCACGAGCAGCAGCCAGAAGCCCTGGCGCAGCCGCTCGCTCCAGCGGGAGGGGGCGGCTTTGGGCGCGTTGAGGGAGGGGCGCGTCTGCGTGCTCATCAGATCACTCGCTCCCGGATCTTCGCGCTCAGGGCGTCGAGGGCGATCACGACAATCGCGATGCCCCAGATCGCCGCCCCGGCCGAGCGAAAGTCCTGCAGGCGGATCCACTGGGCCAGCAGGAAGCCGATCCCGCCGCCGCCCACGAAGCCGATCACGGTGGACATACGCACGTTGATATCCCAGCGGTAGACGGTGAAGGCGATCCAGGGCGGCAGCACTTGGGGCAGCACGCCGTAGACGATCACCTGGAGTTGGTTGGCGCCGGTGCTGCGGATTGCTTCGATCGGGCCCTGGTCGATGCTCTCGATCGCCTCCGAGTAGAGCTTGCCGAGCGCGGCGATCGTATGGACCGTCAGTGCCAGCACGCCGGCGAAGGGCCCCAAGCCCACCCAGACGACGAAGACGATCGCCATGATCAGCGGCTCGACGGCCCGCAGCACGTTCATCACGCCTCGCGAGAGCAGGTAGAGCGCCCGCAGCAGCGGGTTGCCGGCCATGAGGTTGCGGGCGCCGACGAAGGCCAATGGCACGGCCAGCGCGGCCCCTGCGGCGGTGGCCATCAGCGCCTGGGCGATCGTCTCGCCCATGCGGCTCGCCACCAGCACCGTCGTCTGGTGGAGTTGCCAGGTGCCCGGTTCGAAGACCCTTGGCCTGAAGAGGCCTGCGATCAGCGGGCGCACCCGGCCGGCGCCGCCGATCAGCCGCTCGAGGTCGATCCGCGTCACCTCCCAGCCGATCACGTAGTAGGGCAGGGCGCCGAGCGCCACCAGCCAGGCCGTCGGCGCCGGGCGTCCGCTAGCTAGCCGCTGGGCGTCAAGCACATTCAGCGCCCAGAGCGGGAGGAGGGCGAGCAGGAAAAGCGGACTGAGCCGCAGGACGCCCACCAGGGCCACGGCCACGGCCACAGCGAGCAGCAGGCTCGCGCCGCGCTGGCGCCGGCCCAGCGCCCACTGGCCGAGGCCGGGCACAAGGAGCGAGAGCAGGGCGCTGCGTTGCGGCTGCGAGCCGAGCTGCGGGGCGGATACGGAGCTCACGGGCGATCTCCTGGGGGGATTGTCTCAGCTTCTGGAAGCTTCAACCCGAAGGAAGAGCTTGCTACTGACAACAGCAGCCGGCCCTGCGACCTCCGAGGGCGATAAGCTAGTAGCTTCCGGGAACGGGGAGCCTCAGCTTCTGGAAGCTTCCACTCCGGGGAAGAGCTTGCTACTGACAACAGCAGCCGGCCCTGCGACCTCCGAGGGCGATAAGCCGGTAGCTTCCAGAAGCTACTGGAATAGAGGCTCTTCTCAGCTTCTGGAAGCTTCAACCCGAAGGAAGAGCTTGCTACTGACAACAGCAGCCGGCCCTGCGACCTCCGAGGGCGATAAGCCGGTAGCTTCCAGAAGCTACTGGAATAGAGGCTCTTCTCAGCT
>DAOUGF010000577.1:0-11360 GCA_034429295.1 Chloroflexaceae bacterium | reverse complement strand
CCCGCCGAGGCTTCGCCTCATTGTGCGGCCCGCTGTAGGCCGGCAGGTCGGCGGCGCGCAGGCGCTCCTGCCGCTCGCGGATGGCCTCATCGAGCATACGCAGCAGACGCCGGACCCGCTCGCGCTCGCGAGCCTGGATGTGGGCCCCAACGTGAGGCAGCCCGGCGAGGCGGCTGAGCCCCTGGCCACCGGCATCGATCAGGAAGCACCAGAGGTCGGCCGGGCTGTGGCGCTGGGCCAGGCCGAGGAGCAGAGTGCAGAGCAGGGTTGTCTTGCCGCTGCCCGGAGCGCCTGCTACAGCTAGGTGCCCTGTCGTCAGATCGACCACAAACGGCTCGCGCCGGCTCTCCTGCGGTAGATCGAGCAAGCCGAGCGGCTGGCGGAGCCATCCGGCCTCATCGGGCTGCTGTGCCCAGCGGTCGCTGGGAGCATCGAGCCCGGCGAGAGGCAGCCGCGCAGGCAACGGCGGCTGCCAGATCAGCTGCGGGCTCCATCCTGGCGCGGCGTCGCGGCGCTCCGCGGCGGCCCGCAGGCAACGCACCAGCAGGTCGAGCTCAGTTTCACGGGGCGCGGTGTCCGACTGCGGCGCCTGGGCTACAGGGTGCTCGCGCCCGTCCCGCAGGAAGCTTACGCGGGGGCCGGCCTCGCCCGACTGGAGGGGTCTGTACGGGCCCGTTACCTGGGCCACCTGGAGCAGGCGCACTTCGCCGCCCGCTCGGAAGTAGGCCCGGCCGGGCACATCGGCGGGCAGGAAGGCGGCATCGGGCTTGAGCAGCATCTCGCGGCTATCGTCGGCCCCGCCGAGGCGCAGGGCTATGAAAAAGCTGAGTTGGCTACGAATCTCATCGCTGACGGCGCGGGCCGGCTGTTGCGTCGCGAGGAGCAGATGGACGCCAAGGGAGCGGCCCTGCTTGACCACGCGGATCAGCTCGGCGACGAACTCGGGGATAGAGCGGGCGAGCTCGTCGAACTCGTCAACGACGATCAGCAGGTTCGGCAGCGGGGGCAAGTTCGCTGTGGCGGCCAACGCGCGATAGTCGCCGATATGCTCGACCTTCACGCCGTGGGCGAGGGCTGCTTCCTTGAGCATGGCCTTACGGCGCCGCAGTTCGCTCTTGATCGCCGTCATCGCCCGCTGAGCCAGCCGCCCCTCAAGATCAGTCACCAGGCCGGCGGTGTGGGGCAGGGGCGCGAACTGCATCAGGGCGGCGCCGCCCTTAAAGTCGATCAGCAGCAGCTGCAGCCGCTCGGGCGGGTGGGTGGCGGCGAGGGCGGCGATGATACTCTGGAGCAGCACGCTCTTCCCCGCCCCGGTAGCGCCGGCGATGATGCCGTGGGGGCCGTGGCGGCCCTCGTTCAGGTCGAGGTAGAGCGGCTGGCCGTCGGCCATAGCGCCGATCGGCACGTCAGAGCGCCAAGCGGCGGCCGGCGTCTCATCCCACCAGCGGGGCCGCTCAAGATCGACGGGGCCACCGACCTCGAGCAGTTGGAAGAGGCGCACGGCCCGTGGGAGATCCTGGGCGCCGCCGCTCTCCAGCATGCGCACGCCGGCGAGGCGGCGGGCGAGCCGGTCGCTCAGCGCCAGGTCGACGCGGTCTGGCGTGAAGCGCTCGCGGGGCCACTCGCCGCCGGCGACGGTCCAGCGGGCGCCATGGCTCTCGAGTGCCAGCATCGCCGCGCAATCCTCGGGGATCTGATACCAGCTTTCCATAATGAGTAGGACAGCGATGCCGCAGGGCGCGCCGTGGCGCAGCAGTTCGCCGATCGTGGGGTGGGCCCGCAGCTGGCTGGGGCCATCAATCAGGAGCAGGAGCTGGGGGGTAGCGGGAGTCTCGGCGGCAGGCGCGCCCCCTTCGCGGCGGCGGCTGAGCTGGTCGAGCAGCTCGCTGGCGAGCCTGGCGGCGGCATCGGGTGGGCCGGCGAGCAGGCGCGCTGCCGGCGAGGGATCGTTGTTGAGGGGCACGGCGTGGGGGAGCCAGCGGAGCCATTCCCAATCTGTGGCCGCGGCGGGCGTGTATAGGGCGGCGATACGCAGGTCGCTGGGAGCGTGGAGGGTGGCGGCCTGCCAGAGCAAGGCGTGGGCGAGGCCAAGGGCCGCCGGGCGGGGGCCGGCGATGCCGAGCGAGCCGAGCCGGGCCAGGGGTATGGTGATTGGCACCTGGCGAAGGGTAGCGTACTCGGCGGCAGCGCGGAAGAGGCGGCGGTCCACCGCGCCGTCGGGCCTGGGCGGCGGCACGCGAGCCTGGACCGCGGCGGGCAGCGATCCGCTGCCGACCCGCAGATCGAGAAAGTCATCGTCGCTGCGCCGCCGCTCCCAAAGCCGCGGCTCGGGCCCGCCGCGGGCGCCGGCGATGAGCAAGAGCTCCTCTGGCTCAGGGCTCAGATAGAGGCGGGCGGCCCGCTCCTGCTCGTGAAGGCGGCGCAGGCGCGTGCGCTGAGCCTCCAGCTGATCCTCGAAGCAGGCGCGGCGCTCCCCGTGCTCGCGGGCGGCCCGCATCGCAGCGCCGCGCTGGCCGAGCAGGGCGGCGCCCACACCGAGGAGAGCCATAGCGCCCGAGGGCAAGGCCACTAGCAGCGGGTTGCCGCCGTTGAGCGCGGCTGCCCCAGCGAAGACGCCCGCGCCGGCCAGAGGCAGCGCCAGGTTCGCCCATTCGATGCGGGGCACCTGAGGCGCGACCGGCGGCTCCGGGAGTTCCACCGTCTCGGAGCTCCAGCGGGGGCGCACCCGCGGCGGCCGGTTGAAGCTCTGGTCAACCATAGAGGGCCGCTCTCCTGCGCCGCTGCTCCTCCTCCCACTCCTCACGCTCGCGCTCCCGGCGGGCTTGCTCCTCGCGGGCCCGGGCGGCAGCTTGGCGCACCTGCGCGGCGGCGGCGCGGCAGGCCGCGGCAATGTCGTGCAGTTCCTCCCGCAGTGCCGCCCGGCGCTCGGCGAAGCGCGCGTTTGCGGCGCCCAGCCACTCGGGCAGTTCTCGCGCCGCCCGCTGGGCCTCCTCCGCCAGTAGTTGGTCGAGCTCGGCCGCGCCCCGCTCTAGCGCCGTCGCGGCCTCATTGGAGGCCTGATGGTCCCAGCGCACATCCTCCCAGTTCGGCTCGTTGTGGTGCGACATGGCAGTGTGGCGATCTACGCTCGGGCCGCCTAGCCCGCTGCGGGCGGCTGAGGGCTGGGGCCGATGAGTTCCTCGTAAAGCAGGATCGGGGGGAGCGGCTCGATACGGGTGGAGAGCGACACCGGCACGGGCCTGCGCTCGTACACGGTCGCATCGATCTGGTAGGGCAGCACCTGGAGCGACTGGGGCAGGCCGCGGTAGTTCTCGGGGTTCCCGTAGTCGGTATGGGCCGCCGCCGGCGCGTCGGTAAAGCCCGCATCGATCATCAGCACGGCGGGATAATCGTGGTACCCCGCGCCTACATTGCGGGCCAGGCTGTCGCTCTCGTGGACATAAGCGCGGATCGCGGTGTCGGAGAAGGGGCCGCCATCGGGCACCGGCGCGTCGAGGGGCGCGTGCGTGGGCACCACCGCGCCGTACAGGGTCAGCGTCGGCACCGTGATCTCGAGTTGGGCGAGCCGCCGCTGGATCTCCGGGTCGGCCCGCAGCAGGAGGGCCATGCCGCCGCCCATGCTGTGCCCTTGCAGGTGCAACTCGCTGCCGGGCGGGATCTGCTCCAGGGCCATGAGGAAGCGCTCTTTGATATGGTGGTAGTAGTGGTTCTCCGCGGGCGGGAAGTAGGCTGTGAGGATCACGGCGAGGAAGTTGTTCGGCGCCTCCGGCTTGTTAGGGTCGAGGCCGGCGATGCTCACGCGGTAGGCGTCGCCGGTGAGGCGTTCGAGCACCAACTGTTCCCCGTGGTCATAGCTGATCGCCTGATAGGCGCCGTTCACCGTGTTCGCCGGGTCGGCCGGTGGCTCGGGGGCGGCGGAAGCCTTCGATGGCCCCCGCAGCTTCAGGTTGAGGGCGTCGAGTCTGGCAGCGAGCTGGGCGAGGATCTTCGGATCGACTTTGCCGGAGAACACCTGATCCCAGAAGCTGCGCTCAATCAGATTGAGCCGATCGTCATCCTGGGTTATCGGGATGCCGGTCAGGCTTGGGCGGTTGGCCTCGACGCTGCGCCCTACGATCGTGACGCTGCCTGCCATCAAGCCCAACCCGTGAGCCTTGAGCAGGCCGGGGATGGCGAAGGGCCAAAGGGGGCCATCCTGCTCGATCCGGCGCTCGACCAGGGTGAGATGGACCAGCAACTCGATGGCGGTCTGGTTCCAGCTTCCGGGGGCGTCGGCCCTGCGAAAGGCTGCGGCCACCTCGCTCACGAAGCCGTCGAGCTCGCCGGCCCACCGCGCAGCGATGAACATGCGCGCGGCCAGCCCATCCACAGCCTGCACCCGCTCCTCGGTGCAGCGGGCCAGGAAGGTGTTGATCGCCGCCTCTAACCGCCGGGCCTCAGCCTCAAGCCGTGCGGAGGCCTGGGCGCTGGCGGCGGCGTAGCGGGTGAGCGCGGCGGGCCTGGCAGAGCTGATCCCGTTCATCACATGTTTCCGCCGGCCTGCATGATGTTCTGGTTGATCTGGTGAACCTGCCGGCGCAGCTCCTCGAGGGCCTGCTGGATGCTCAGGAGCTTCTGGTGGGTGTCGGCCCAGTGGCCGCGGAACTCGGCGGCCAACCGACCATCCCAATTGTTCGGCTCGCTTAGAATTTGACCCTGGGCGTTGAGTTCGCCGATCTGCTGGAGGAGTGGGCCGGTGACGATCCGTTGGAAGGCGGTGATCGCCTCGCGGGCGGCGGTGGTTGAAAGGACGCGGTCACTCATCGAGGCCTCCTGAGATAGGGTGGGAATACGCTCATCCTCTGTACCGCGGCCGCCGCAAAAAAGATACGGGTGCGATCAGCCATCGTAGATGTTACGGCTCAGGTAGCGGGTAGATCCTATACTTGCAATAGCGAACATAGGCCCTCGATTGTTAGCCGGTAGTGACTCGCTGGCATATCCCAGGGGAGCGCCGCCACTGGCCACCCTTATAGGCCCGCGCCGAGAGATCTCTGCGGCTCATCAAAATGCTTCCCGGTGGAAGCTGCGGTATGGCCCCATCTCCCTCTCATACAGAATCCCCTCTCCTTACAGGGAGCGAGGACGGCCAGCTGGCCATAACGCGGAGTTTCTTTGGAAGCTTCTAATGGGCTCTCACCACATAGGAGTGGGGAAGAAATGACATTGAGCAACGCCATGGCGGCTGCTTCCACCAGCGGTAGCAGGTGGAGATTCTCGCTGCGCACGCGGCTGATCGCTACTTTTGTGGGCCTGACGATGCTCTCCGTGGTCGCGGTCAGCGTCGCAAGCGCCCTTGTCTTACGCAGCTCCCTCATCACCGCTGTGGGGAACCGGCTGCAGACCAGGGTCGAGGAAGAGGCGGCGCTGCTAGGCCAGTTCATCGGCGAGCAAATGACGTCCCTGCAGGTGCTCGCCCTCAATCAATCGATTCTGTCCGGCGTCGGTCTGGCGAATCTCCAGTACCCCACGAGCGAGGCCTCGATCCGTGCGCGGCTCGCCGATATGGATCAGCAGTGGGCCGCCGCCGGCAATGACGCGATCATTGTCCGCAGCCGCGTCTCAGAGAGCGCGTTGGCGAACAATCTGCGACAGTTTCGCGAGCTGGCGCCCCATAACGCTGAGGTGATCGTTGCGGACGCCTTTGGCGGGCTGGTTGCGGCCACCGAGCGCACGAGCGACTACGACCAGAGCGACGAGGCTTGGTGGCAGGCGGCCCGCGCGGGGGAGCTGTACCTCGGCCAACCTGAGCTGGACGAGAGCGGCGTCTTTGGTATGGCCCTCGCCGCGCCGGTCGTGAACCCGAGCAACGGTTCGGTCATCGGCGTCGTGCGCACGCTCTACCGCTTCGATGCTGTGGCGGCGCTGGTTTTAAGCACCGAGCTTGGCGAGACCGGCGGGGCCTCCCTGCTGCTGCCCGGCGATCGCTGGCTCGACGACACGGGGCAGATCACCGCGATCGATGAGGTATCGCGGCAGTCGCTCGTGGCGGCAAGGAACGCCGGCTTTGTGATAGGAGAGCTCGCGGGCCAGAAGCGCCTGCTCAGCGTTGCGCCGGTCGGCTCGACGCCAGAGGTGGCGAGCCTGGGTTGGCAGTACCTGGCCTACCAGGATGAGGGCGAGGCCATGGCGCCGATCGAGGCCGCCCAGAACACCGGCATCCTCGTGACCCTGGTGGCGATGATCGGTGTGGGGTCGGTGGCCGCCATCCTGGCCCGGCGGATCAGCGCGCCGCTCACGCGGCTGGCGGCCGCGGCCCGCGCGCTGGCGGCGGGCGATCTGAGCCGCCGGGTGGGCCTGCACGGGAGCGATGAGATCGGCCAGCTGGCGAGCAGCTTCGACACAATGGCCGCCTCGCTGGAACAGCGTATCGCCTCCGAGCAGGAGGCCCAAGCCGCCAGCCTGCGGCTGCAGGAGGAGGTGATCCGCGCCCAGCGCGAGACGCTGAAGGAGTTGGCGACGCCGCTCATCCCGCTGAACGGTCAGACTTTGCTGCTGCCGCTGATCGGCTCGATCGACCAGGAGCGGGCCAACCAGATCTTTCAGGCCCTGCTGCAGGGCGTCGCCCGTCACCGGGCTAAGCGGGTCATCATCGATCTCACCGGCATCCCGCAGGTGGATACCCAGGTGGCCGAGACCCTGATGCGGGCCGCTCAAGGGGCGCGACTGCTCGGCGCCGAGGTGGCGCTCACCGGCATCAGCGCGGCCCTCGCCCGCACCCTGGTGCAGCTCGACCTGCGGCTCGACGAGATCCGTGTGCAGGCCAACTTGGAGAGCGCGCTGATGAGCTAGTGGTGCAGATCGGAAGTGGGTTGGGGTTGGGTGACGACCGACGACGGACCATCGTCGGGCAAGCTGCAGGCGGTCGTCGGTCGTCTGTCGTCTGTGGTCTCTACCAGCAGCGCACTTGTGGAAAGCTGTACCAGGCGCGCCCCGGCCGCCTGCACGAGATGAGAGGCCAGCGACGAAGGGCTAATGGCAGATCTGCCAGGCCTTCGGCGTCGGCCTCTCAGTATTGATTGCGCTTGCGATACCGCTGGCAAACCTGGGAGCGGAGATCGTGCTCTGCTAGTGCGCCAGCGGCATCCCTCGATGGGGCCGAGGATCTACGGATAAATTCCGCGGGTGGTGACGGCCTCGGCCACGCGGCTGATCGCGAGGATCGAGGCGGCAGTGCGCATATGGACGCCGCGCTCCTGGGCGACGCGGAGCACCTGCTGGAAGGCGTTGTCGATCACCCGCTCGAGCTGGGCGTTCACCTCGCGCTCGGTCCAGAAGAACTCCTGCAGGCCTTGCACCCACTCGAAGTAGCTGACGATCACGCCGCCGGCGTTGGCGAGGATGTCGGGCAGCACGAAGCAGCCCTGGTCGAAGAGGATCTCGTCGGCCTCAGGGGTAGTGGGGCCATTGGCTCCCTCGGCGATCATGCGGGCCCGCACGCGGGGCGCATTGGCTGCAGTGATCACGCCCTCCAGCGCCGCGGGGATGAGGATGTCGCAGTCCAGCTCGAACAGCTCCTCGTTGGTGATGCTGTCGCCCTGAGGGTAGCCCTGAAGCTGGCCGGTGTGGCGCTTGTACTGCAGCAGGTTGATCGGGCGCAGGCCGCGCGGGTTGTAGACGCCGCCCTTGCTGTCGCTCACGGCGACGACGGTAGCGCCGAGGTCGTGGCACATCAGAGCGGTATTTGCGCCGACGTTGCCGAAGCCCTGGATGGCCACGCGGGCGCCTTGGAGGTTGAGCCCGATATGGCGGCCGGCTTCGGCCAGCACGTAGGTGAGGCCGCGGGCGGTGGCCTCGTGGCGGCCCTCGGAGCCGCCGATGTTGAGCGGCTTGCCGGTGACTATCGCCGGCACGGTGTAGCCCTGGTGCATGGAGATCGTGTCCATGATCCAGGCCATGATCTGCGGGTTGGTGTTGATGTCGGGGGCAGGGATGTCCTTTTCGGGGCCGATCAGCAGGCTGATCTCGCTGGCGTAGCGGCGGGTGAGGTGCTCGAGCTCGTCGAGCGAGAGCTGCTTGGGGTCCACCACCACGGCGCCCTTGGCGCCGCCGTAGGGCAGGTTGGTGACGGCGCACTTCCAGGTCATCCACATGGCGAGGGCCCGCACATCATCGAGGGTGACGTTGGGGTGGTAGCGGATGCCGCCCTTCACCGGGCCCCGGGAGAGGTTATGGTGCACCCGGTAGCCAGTGAACATCTCAGTGCGGCCGTCGTCCATCTTCACGGGGAAGTTGACGGTCAGCTCGCGTTGCGGGGAACGGAGGATACAGCGCAGGCTCGGGGAGAGATCGAGCAGGTCGGCGGCAATATCAAATTGGCGCCGGGCAATCTCATACGAGGTTTGGGGCGCCAGAACAGGGGACTCGAGCGCCATAGGTCGTTGCCTCCTCGTCGGTGAGTCGGGCGGCTTCTGGCCGGTCGCGGCATCATCGACGCGACAGATCTATTGTACCATCTCGCGATCGGCGATAGGATGACAGTCTTGTCGTAGATCGCGCTGGCGCCTACTCGGGGATGAACTCGTCGGCGCGCTCGATGCTGCGGACGAAGGCGGCGATGAGGCGGGCGGCGCGCTCCAGATCGGCGAGGGCGACCAGCTCGTTGGGGGAGTGCATGTAGCGGTTGGGGATGGAGACGACGGCGCTGGCGATGCCGCCGCGGGCCTTGTGGATGGCGTCGGCGTCGGTGCCGGTGTAGCGGGGCGCCATCTGCAGGCTGTAGGGGATCTGCTCGCGCTCGGCCACCTCCAGCAGGCGCTGGAAGACGAGGGGGCTGTTGGCGGAGCCCCGCGAGAGCACCGGGCCGCCGTCGAGCTTCACGTCGCCCCACTGCTGCTTGTCGCTCTCGGGATGGTCGGTGGCGAAGGTGACATCCACCGCGATCGCCACCTGCGGGTCGAAGCTGAAGGCTGCTGCCATCGCGCCGCCGAAGGTGATCTCCTCCTGGGTGGTGGCGACGGCAGCCACGGCGGCTCGCGGGCGCTCCTGGCTCAGCAGCCGCAGCGCCTCGAGCACAACGAAGGCGCCGACACGATTGTCGATGCTACGGCTAGCGATGCGCCCATTCGGCAGCTCAACCAGGGGTGCGTCGATCACGCCGCTGCAGCCCACTCGCACCCGCTCCAGCGCCTCATCGCGGCTGGTCGCGCCGATGTCGATCCAGAGCCGCTCGATTTTGCTGACCTGGTCGCGCTCGTCGGGCTTGAGCAGATGGATGGGCTTCTTACCGATCAGGCCAACCACATCGCCGCGCTGGCCGAGCAGGCGTACCCGCTGGCCCACGAGCACTTGGGCGTCCCACCCGCCGATCGGGGCGAAGAAGAGGAAGCCGTTCTCATCGATGTGAGTAACCATGAGGCCGATCTCATCGATGTGGCCGGCGAGCAGCACGCGGGGGCCGGGGCCGTCCAGCAGGGCGAAGCTGTTGCCCGCCACGTCGGCGTGGACGCTGTCCGCGAAGGTGCGGGCCTCGGTGCGCCAAACACGAGCGGCGGCGAGCTCGTCGCCGGAGGGGCCGGGGGTACTGAGCAGTTGGCGCAGGAACTCCACACGTGCGGCTTCCATCAGTGGTACTCCATCGCGAAGAATTGATGAGCGGGCGGATTATACCACGCTTTGTCGTGCCATCCGGTTCCGTGGTATGCTAGATCGGCCCTCCGCTCATAGATCTTAGGGAAGCTATGCTGCAGCGCGTGGCCATTCTCTACAACCCCTTCACCGAGGCGGCGGTGACGCGCTCGGCTGAGCTTGAGGTCTGGCTGCGGGCCCGCGGCATCAGCGTCTGGCGCGGCGTCTCCCAGGAGGCCCGCGAACAGATCCAGGCCCTGGCCGACGCCGACCTGATGGTGGCGATGGGCGGCGACGGCACCGTGCTGCGAGCGGCGCGACTCTGCATTCCCCTCGGCATCCCCGTGCTGGCGGTGGCCTTGGGCCACCTGAGCTTCATGGCTGAGGTGCAGCCGGAGGAGCTCTATGTGGGCATGGAACAGCTGATGCAGGGCGGCGGCTGGCACGACGAGCGGACACTGATCAGCGCCACCCTCTACCGTGAGGGGAAGCAGATTGCCACGTACACCGCCCTGAACGAGGTAGTGATCTCCCGCAGCGAGGTGGCCCGCGCGCTGAACGTGCACGTGAGCGTGGATGGGTCGCCGCTCACCACCTACCACGCCGATGGGGTGATCGTGGCCACGGCCACCGGCTCTACGGCCTACGCCATGGCCGCCGGTGGCCCGATCGTGGACCCCCGCTCGCGCTCGCTGGTGCTGGTGGCCGTGGCGCCTCACCTCTCGGTGGTGCCATCGATGGTGCTCCACGATGATGCTGTGGTTGGCCTCAGGCTCGGCCGCCACCACCACGCGAACCTCGCGGTGGACGGGCGCGAGAATGTGCCGATCCACGAGGATGATGAACTGGTGGTGCGGCGCAGCCCCACCGTCTGTACCTTCGTGCGCCTGCGGCCGAGCAGCCAGTTTTACACACACTTGGTGGCACGGCTGCGGCGGGAGGGGTGAGGGTTTGGATCGCGAAATACGCGAAAGGGAGCGAAAAACGCGAAACGAAGGTTCGAACGTTCGAAAGGGAAGACGCGAAAGATAAACGCGAAAAGGAAGACGCGAAAGAAGCTCGCGAAGGGGAAGATGCAAAAAGGTGAGGGCTTGATGATGCGCTACATGGGTGCGGCGGTGAGCGCCGTGATCGCGGCGCCGATCGAGGAGGTATGGGCCCTGGTGAGTGACCCGACGCGCCACCCGGAGATCGCGGGGACGGGCGAGGTGCGGGCGGTGCAGGTGGTGGGTGGCGGGCCGGTTGGCCTCGGCACAGTGTTCGAGTCGCAGCAAAACATGCGCGGGGCGCGCTATGTCACTGCGAATCGCGTGGTGCTCTGGGAGCCGCCCTATCGCTTCGCCTGGCGCGTCGGGCTGCGGGTGAATCCCGGCGTTGGGCAGATCTACGGCTTCAAGCTCACGCCGGAGGCGGGCGGCACCCGGGTTGAGAACGCCATGGCTTCGATCTACGCGGCGCCGGCGTTCTTCCCCTTCAGCCTGCTCCACGAAGAGCTCGGCCGGCGGGAGGCCGGCGCCATGCGTCCGACGCTGGCGAATATCGCCCGTGTCCTCGGCGCCCCGCCGCCTACAGATTATCAGGAGCGGCGCGAGGCTCCGTCCGAGCTCGCCGCCCAACTGCCCTCGCCGCTGCTCCAGGGCGCAACCGTCGCGGGGCTCGCCGCAGCGCTGATCGCCTTCACGCTGCGGCGCCGCCAACGCGCCTAGGGCTATCACGCCCCCTTTCGCGTCTTCCCTTTCGCGTCTTCGCGCTTT
>DAOUGF010000576.1:0-4248 GCA_034429295.1 Chloroflexaceae bacterium | reverse complement strand
CCGCAGCGCTGATCGCCTTCACGCTGCGGCGTCGCCAGCGCGCCTGAGGGTTATCACGCCCCCTTTCGCGTCTTCCCTTTCGCGTCTTCCCTTTCGCGTCTTCGCGCTTTCGTTTCGCGTTTTTCGCGGCGTCAGCTTTCGCGAATTTCGCGATCCAAACCCCTCACTCCAACGGGATCCCCAGCGTCGTGCTGCCGCCCCGCAAGCCGCCGCCGGGGTAGAGCGAGCGCTCGGCCACGATCGGTTGGGTGCTGCGCACGATCGCCGAGACCGCGGCCTCGTCAGGGTAGAGCTCGTGGACGGCCATGGTGTAGCGCGATCCGGCGGGCACCTCGAAGCTCTGGGTGCCGGTGGCGCCCCCGGCGAAGCGCAGCTCAACCGTGACGCGGGCCCGTGTCCGCCCCGGGTTGCTCACACAGATGTAGTACGTCGCGTCGTTGGTGCGCCCATCCACGAAGGCCCAGCGGAAGCCCAACTCGGTGGCGCCTGCGCCGATCGTGCCGCCCTGGCCCCCGTTGAAGGTCAGCGAGCGCTCGACAGCCACGGGCCGATCCGACTCGACCATGGCGCTGACGCCCAGGTCGGGCACGATCTCGTTAACATCGATGGCGAGCTGCGAGCGGGGCGGGATGGCGTAGCGCCGCGTCTCGCTGCGCCCGTCGGGCCCCATCAGCACCGCGACGGTGCTGGCCGGCTGGCTGTTCGGGTTGAGCACCAGCAGCCGCTCCTGGAAGTCGCCCTCGGTGGTACCCTCCGCGAAGTGCCAGCGCCGACTGAGCGTGGCGATGCCGCGGCCGGTGGTGAGGGCGGCGGCGTTGGGGCCGAAGCGCATGGTGCGTTCCGCGGCGATGGGCTGGCCGGCCACGATCTGCACGCCGAAGTTCGCGCCGGCCAGCGGCAGGCGCCCATCCGGCAGGGTGATGTCGTGCACCGCGATCACCAGGCGCGATTGGGCGGCGATCGTCACCGGCTGCTCGAAGTTCACCCCGTCGCGGCGCATGTAGGTGACCGTCGCCTGCACGTTGGACGGGTTGGGGTTGAAGAGGATCAGGTAGGTGCGGCTATCGTTCGCCGTGGAGCCCTCCGCGAAGTACCAGACCCGCGAGAGGCTGCTGATGCCGGGGCCGCCGTCGATATCGGTGGTGAGGCCCATGCTGCGCTCGGCGAGGATGGGCGCGCTGGACTCGACGATGGCGGGCAGGGCTGGCGCGCCCTGCACGAGGTCGTTCACCGTGAGGTCGGCGCGGGCGTTCGGGGGCACCGGCACGATCCGCGTGACCGGCGCGCCGCCCGGCTGGATGAGCGTGACGCGGGCGTCGGCCTGCTGATTGGTGGGATTGAAGAAGGCCAGCCGCTGGCTGTAGTCGGCCACATTGCCCTCGGCGAAGTACCAGCGGGCGCGCACGGTTGACTGGTCGGTGAGGGTGCGGATCTGGGCCAGCTGGCTGCGCACCTCAGGGTAGGGGTCGGGCGCCTCGTTGACGGCGTTGTTGTGGCCGGCGATATTGGGCCGGGCCACGCGCTCGCCATCCACGACTACGCTGTGCTCGCCGGTGGGCGGTAGCCCGTAGGCCTCGCCGAGCCAGGCGAGCAGGCTCACCAGCACGCCGGTGGCGGTGGGCGTGAGCTCGGCGTCCCGGGGGGCGAGCATGGCTATGTGCACGGCGGTGTCGCCGCCCGCGAGCCTATTCACCGCCGAGGTCGGCCCGCCCAGGCGACCTTCGAAGAGGTTGCCCTCAGGGTCGATCAGGTAGTGGTAGCTGAGATCCTCCCAGCCGAGCACCTCGGTCTGGTAGGCCGCGAGGGCCCTGAGCAGCTCGAGGGTGTTGCTGGGGGTGGTGGTGGCGTCGATCTGGTGGATGATCACCCCGCGGGGCTCGCGGCGCACAGGCTGGGCGGCGCTCACCTGGCCGCTCCAGTCGCCGCGAGGGATGGCGGCGGGGCGCTGGGTGAGCGTCTCCTTGCCGAAGAGGATGGGGCGGCGCGGCAGGCCGGCGGGGAAGACGGGTGTCGTGGCCGCGGTGTTGAGGTAGCTCACCGTCACCGCCTCGAGCACGGGCGAGGCGCGGTTCAGCTGGCTGCCAATAGTCACGCGGAGCTGCAAGTACTGCGTGTTGGCGGGGAGGGCGATCACGTCGGGCGTCGCCGGGTTGCCGTCGCTATCGCGGGCGTCACCGGCGGTGAGGGGCAGCCAGGGGCTCCAGCCGCTCTCGGGGTCGCCGCCGGGGGGTGTGCTGCGGGCCCGCAGCTCGAGCAGCAGCGTGGTGTCACTGATCATCTCGGCGCTCCAGCTGGCGCCGGCCGCGTTGGCGGCGAAATCGGTCTTGAAGGCGGGTGAGATGAAGCTACCGAAGTTCGCCCCGTCGGCGAGGCGCAGCTCGCCGCCGGCGTTGTTGGTGACGAGGATGCCGTTGTAGCTGCCCGCCTCCCAATCCTCGACCGAGCTGAGCGTCCAGCTGCCGATGCGGGCCCGCGAGCCCTGCTGCTGGGCGCTTGCGGGCGCGGTGGAGATGATCAGCACGAAGAGCAGCGCGAGCAGCAGGGGTCGCCAGCCAGTGACCGACGACCGGCGACCGAGCGACGGCATCCGGCTGACAGCTGTCTCCCTGTGGTCGTCTATGGTCGGTCGTCGGTTGTCCATCATCCCACCTCAGGAGCCGCCCTCCTGGGGGCGGCGCGCTATTGCTCTGGCTTCACGGCGCCGTTGAAGGCGCCCCGGTAGGCATTGGCCGAGTCGTAGAGCATCCAGCCGCTGATCTCGGGATACTTCTCGGTGGCGTCGATCTGGGCCCGCACCTCGGCGGGGCCGTACTCCACCACCTTGTACGACCAGGGGTCGGTGTGGTCCTGGAGCCAGGGGCGCAGCCGGGCGTACTGGCCTTCGATCTGCTCGAGGCCGGCGGCGTTGGCCGCGTCGATCAGGGCGTACGGCTCATCGAGCGGCGAGGGGATATCGAAGGCGCCCTGCCACCAGAGTGAGGGGTAGGGCATCGGCGCGATGTAGTCGGCGTGGGCGCCCATACGCCTGATGTCCTGGGCGATCGTGAGCGATTTGCCGAGCACCACGCGGCCGAAAACGTCGATCGACATCTTGGCGCCCGCCCCGTTCACCGCGCGGTGGGCCTGGTCCATAAACTCGGTGAGCACCTCGAACATGCGGTCCGGATCCTTCACCGGGTCGATCGGCTCGGAGAAGAGCAACTCCTCGGCGAAGCTCGCCTTGTCGCCGTACCAGTCGGGGAAGCGGATGTAGTCGTAGTTGATCTCGTCGAAGCCCATCTGGGCCGCCTCCACGCCGAGTTGGATGTTGTAGTCCCAGACGTTCTCGTTCGTCGGGTCCAGATAGGCGTAGCGGATGCCGCCGTTGCGGCCGGCCGGATAGTCGGCGTAGACCTCGCCGGTCTCCCGGACGCGGATCGACCACTCGGGGCGGGCGTCGGAGAGCACATTGTCGTGGGAGAAGAGCTGGATGCGGGCGATCGTATAGATGCCCTTCTCCTTGAGCCGCTGCACCAGGCCGCGCATGTCGATGTAGTCGGCTGCGAGGCCCAACTCCTGCGCCAGCGGCACCTGCGAGTCGTAGTAGACCAAACCCAGGTCGTCGCGCAGGTCGCTCTTCAGGTCGATCACGATCGCGTTCAGCTCGCTGCGCTCGATCAGATCGATATACTCGTCCACATAGTTATCCACAGTGGCGATCGCAGCGGTGATGTAGAGGGCCTTGACGCGGAAGCGCTCCAGGGCGATCTCCGTCGGCACGCTGCCCGGCTTGATCTCGATCACCTGGGTGCGGTAGCCGGGCGAGAGCACCTGGATGTAGCCCTGCTCGGGGATGCCCTTCAGGGTGAAGCTGCCGTCTTTGCTGTTCACGATCCGCTCGAAGGCCACCTCGCTGCCAGGGTAGGTGGTGGTGGCCACGATCGCGGCGTTCACCACCGGCTCGCCGCTCTCGGCGTCCACCAGGCGGCCTTTCAGCGTGTCGGGGCGCAGCACGGCGTCGAGCGTGGTGACCTGGCCGAGCTCCTGCGAGAGAGTGGCGTAGCCGTCGGCGGTGATCTCCACGCTGGTGGCGCTCGCAGGAATACCCTCCACCCGATAGCTGCCATCAGGGCCGGTAACGGCCTTCGCGTCGCCCACATTCACGGTGGCGCCGGCCACACCTTTGCCGCTGAAGCGGTCGGTGACCACGCCGCTCAGCACATTGGGCCGCAGCGCCAGATCCTGGCTGGTGACGCGGCTCAACTCCGC
>DAOUGF010000575.1:0-12146 GCA_034429295.1 Chloroflexaceae bacterium | reverse complement strand
GCGGCTGCCCCCTTGGAACCCCCGAAGCCGGCGGCCGCCAGCGCCGACGCGCCATCGCTGCATGCCCCTCGGCGCCGAGAGCGGGTAATGCCCGTCGTGCCGGCGGCAGCTGCCGGGCACAGCATCAGCCGGCCCACTCGCTTCGCGCCTTCCCTTTCCCTGTTTCGCTCCTTCGTTTCGCGTCTTCCCTTTCGCGTTTTCGCGCTTTCGTTTCGTGTTTTTCGCTCCGTTTCGCGTATTTCGCGATCCAAACGCCCTCTCCCCCCTCGCCTGGGAAGACCGTCCGGCATTTACGCCAGGCCCTGCTCCAGCGCGAAGCGCGTGGCCGCGCTGCGGTTGGTGACTCCCAACTTGCCGTAGATCGCGCGGAGGTGGGCGTGGACGGTGCGCGGGCTGATGATCAGGCGCTCGGCGATCTGCGGGTTGGTTAGGCCCTGCGCGACGAGCCGCAGTACTTCCACCTCCCGCGCGGTCAGGTCGGCGGGGTAGCTCGGGCCGGCCGACGCCGATTGGGCCTCGAGCGCAGACCGGACCGCCTCAGCGACCTCCGTCGCCGTCGCTATCGCATCGTCCAGTGTAAGTGCCCGTCCGGCCTCCCAGGCGGCGTCGAACGTGGCTTCGTCGAGCTGGGCGCGCACCGCGGCGAGGGTGCGGTCATATGTCGCCTGGTCAACGGCCTCGAACTGAAAGCCAACCGCCTCACGGAGCGTGTCGGCGGCGCCCAGCAGCCGCGCCGCCGGCTCCGCCTGTCCCTGTGCCTGCGCCACCGCTCCAAGGCCCATGAGCGCGCCCACGATGATGCGCCGATGCCCCAGGGCCTGCCCGGCGGCGAGCGCCTCGGTGAAGTCGGCCGTCGCCTGGGCCGCATCATCCTGGTGAAGTGCGACGAAGCCGAGGTTGAGCAGCGTGATACTGGCGCTCGCCTTGTAGCCGAGCTCGCGATCGATCGCCAGGCTCTGGCGGTAGTGGATGCCCGCCTGTGTGTAGTTCTGCTCCGCCCGTTCGAGCTCCCCGAGATGATTGAGCAGCCCGGCGATCTCCGTCTTGAAGCCGAGCTCGCGAGCCACGCCCAGCGCCTCCTCGTAGCGTGCGCGGGCCCGCTCATGGTCGCCCAGGTCGCGCAGAACGCTGCCCGCCCCCCGGAGCGCCTGCACCACCATCCGCACGTAACCCAGCTCGCGCCCAAGCCGTAGGGCCTCGGCAAAACGCTCCCCGGCCCCCGCAAGGTCGCCTTGGAGCTTCGCCATCACCCCAAGGGCGTAGAGCAACCCGCAGATCTTCTGTCTGTCGCCCATCTGTTGCGCCAGCGCCAGCGCCTCCTCGTACAGCGGGATGGCCTCAGCGGAGCTCAGGCAGGCCGCCAGCGCGTCGAGGGCGTGGGCAACACTTCGGGGCTGCTCGGAGGCCTTGGCCAGCCGCAGGCTGCGCTCGGCCAGCTCCTGCGCGTGCGAGATATCGCCGAGGCTCCGCACAAACTGGCTGGCGTGGGCCAGCGCGAGCGCAACGAGCGCCGGATCGGCGGGCGCGCCGCGCTCGATAACGGCCTCGAGCCAGCGCCGCCCTTCGCGCCAGTAGCCCCGCGTATCCCAGAAGGGGCAGAGCGCGATCGCCAGCCGCAGCCCCATCTCGTCGCAGGCTGGGGCCTGTGCCGCGCTGCCGGCGCCGGCCCACCCGCCGACCTCGCGGCTGGCATCCTCGGCCTCGATACAGTATCCGAGCGCCGCCCGCAGATTGGCGTGCTCGGCCTCGATCCGATCCAGCCAGCTCATCTGGTGCGGCCCTGAGAGCTGAGGCGCTGCGGCTTCGGCCAGCTCGAGAAAGAACGCAGCATGGCGGCGGCGCAGCGCATCGCTCTCCTGGGCAGCCGCCAGTTGCTCAAGAGCGTACTCGCGAATGGTCGCAAGCATATTGAAGCGCGGCTCGGAGGTGCCGCTGGTTCGCAGCAGGCTCTGATCGATCAGCGCGGCGAGCTTAGCCAGCGTTGCAAGCTGTGCCGCAGACGGGTCATCGCTTGCGGCCCGCTCCTCGGCGCTCGGCTCTGCTGCGACGGCTGTGGCGGCCTCCACTGAGAAGCCGCCGGCGAATACCCCCAGCCGGCGAAACAGCCTCTGCTCGTCGGGGGCGAGCAGGTGGTAGCTCCAGGAGATCGCCTCGCGGAGCGACTGGTGGCGATCCGGGGCGTTCACCGCGCCCTCGCTCAAGAGCGTGAGCCGCTGGTCGAACCAGTCGAGGAGCTGTGGCGGCGAGAGGAGCTTGGTGCGCGCCGCCGCCAGCTCCAGCGCCAGCGGCACCCCCTCCAGGCGCGCGCAGATCTCGGCCACGGCCGGCGCGTTCTCCTCGGTCAGCTCGAAGCTCAGGCGCGCCGCCTGGACGTACTGGACAAAGAGTTGCGCCGCGGGGTATTCCATCAGCGTCTCGGGGGACAGCAGCCCGTTCGGGTCGGCGAACGCGAGCGGCTCGACGACCCAGATATGCTCGCCGGTGATACGCAGCGAGGCGCGGCTGGTCACGAGCATGGTGATCCCTGGCGCGCGCTCCAGGAGCTGCGCCAGATCGGGCGCGGCGGCGATCACGTGCTCGAAGTTATCGAGCACAAGCAGCTGCTCCCGACCCTGGATCGCGTCGCACAGCGTTTCGAGGAGCGGCTGGCTCCTCAGCTCGCGCACGCCCAGCGCTCGTGCGATGGTAGGGATGACGAGAATGGCATCCCTGAGCGGGGCCAGCGCCACAAAGCAGACGCCATCGGCGAAGGCGTCGCGTAGCTCCGCGGCGAGCTGCAGGGCAAGGCGGGTTTTCCCAACCCCAGGCTGTCCGGTCAGCGTCAACAGCCGCAGGCCGGGTTGGCGCAGCTGCTCGCGGAGCGCGGCGCACTCGGCATCGCGCCCAACCAGCGGTGTGAGCGGAGCCGGTGGGAGGGCGCCGGGAGAGATGCTGGGGCCGGCTGGTGCTGCCGTGGCGGCGTGTAGCTGCGACGCGCCGCCCGCATGCCCGCGGGCAAGCTGATAAAACGCCGGGCGCATGTCGGCGGGGATCTGCAGCGCCTCCGCCAGGCCACGGATGAGCTGCTTCGATGGGCGCCGCCGGCCGGACTCGAGCTTGCGGATGGTCTCGGCGGTACAGCCGCTCTGCTTGGCGAGCGCCTGCTGGGTGAGATCCAGCTGCTTGCGGCGCCGCTTCAGCCAGGGGCCGAAGCTATCTTCCTCCTCCATCGTGCCACCCCTGCGGCCGGGGTACCGTATATGGCTGCATGGCCGCAATCTGCTGCACTGTGTCTAGTCCGCGGTTGCCGCAAGGGGTATGCCATTAGCCGGGGGCGTCCGCCGGCGTGCCCACGACAAGCTTGATCTCCGGGCCGATCCAGAACAGATCGCCGGGGGCAAGCGGCTCAGGCGCGTTCGGCGCGAGCCGTCGTCGCTCTCGGCCCACAAAGGTGCCGTTGGTGCTGCCCAAGTCGCTGAGCTGCAGTTGGCCGCCCTTGAGCAGCAGCAGGCGGGCGTGGTCGCGCGAGACGCGCTGGCTGTTCAAGGCGATGTCGTGGCCGGCGTGGCGCCCGATCATCAAGGGGCGGCCGGGGAGGAGTTGGTAGGACTGTGGCGGCGCGCCCGCGACGACGCTCACCTGGATCATTTCGCCCGCCCGCTGGGCGCTGGGTCTGCCACTCTCCGGGCCGAGCAGCGTCTCGTCGCGCAGGAGCGGGTTCGCGTCCGGGGCGGCCGGGCGGGTCGTGAAAGGCTGCCGCGCGGGCCGCGTCTGGCCCTGGCGCCGCATGATCAGCTGCACGGCCCCGATGAGCGCCAGGGTGATCGCCACGATGGCCGCGACGGAGAGGAAACTTTCCGTCATAGGATGGCAACTCCCAGCGAGAGCCCCTGCGCGCCGCCGAGGCGCAGGCGCGCCCCGCTATCGAGGCGCACGAGCACATTGGCAGGGATGGGCTCGAACATATCGCTCGCCGCGTGCTCGGTTGCGACATCTGTGCGGTCGGTGGTGACGGCCCAGTCGCCTTGGTCGGTGAGGTGGATCGAGCAATGCGGGCGTTTGTCGGATACGTAGCGGTAGGGCGAGCGGTACTGCTCGAACAGCTCGACTTCGCGGGCATAGGCCGCGGGATTCTGCAGGTGCAGGAGCCCCAGCAGCCAGGTGCGCGTCAGCCCCAATCCTCGGGCCGGCACGACGAACTCAGAGCCGTCGGGCAGGCGCAGGAGGCAGCGTTTCAGCTCGCTCTCCCTGGTGAGCTGTTCGGGTACGAGCCAGAGCCGGCTGCCGTCTACGACGCCCTGGCGGCTCAGCCGCTCCTTGGTGCGCAGCGGTGGGCCCTGCTCGCCATCGCGGCGCAGGCGGTAGAAAACCATGTGGCTGGCGTCGTCGCCGCTGGGGAGTTCGAGCCGTTGCAGCAGCCTGGGGATCAGCTCCTGCGGCGCCTGATCAGGGCAGGTGATCTCCTGGCCGCGGAGGCTGCCGTGATCCCGCCAGTGCAAGGTGAAGGTCAGTCTTAGTTGCTCTGTCATCGCCTATCCGATCGCTGTCACAACATGCTCGAGCTCGGCTGCAGGAATCGCGGCGAGCTGCACCAGCACGCTGTTGGCCTCATGCACCAGCAGCGCCCTGCCGGGCGGCAGGTCGGCGTCGCGGTCGCCCATAGGCAGGCCGACGTCGAGCAAGCGCGTTCCGCCGTCGTACTTGTGCGGCCAGAAGATCAAGCCGTTGCGGGCCGCGTCGAGCGTTCTCACCACCTCGCCGGCCTCTTCGGGGTAGTTGACGTTGGCGGCGACCAGGAGGTGAACGCCGCGCTCGCCCCCTTCGGTGAGCAGCCGCTTGAGCGCGCTGAACAGATTGAAGCTCTCGTCGTATGCCGGACGGAATTGGCCCTCCAGCTGCCGGTAGCCGATTTCGTAGTCATCGACGATGACGATCCAGCGATGCCGTGCGGCGCGCGGCTCGTCGAGCAGCTGCATGAGCCGCCCTGCAGTCTGCGCGATCGTCTCCTCGGTTGTGGCGTACTGCTCGATGTGCGGCAGCGCGCCAAGCCGGCGCAAGCCGCGGCGGGGATCGACGACGATCAGTCGGAGCTGCTCGGCGGTGTAGCAATGGGCCAGGGCGAGTACCACACTCTGCAGCGCCGTCGTCTTGCCGCTGCGCCGCCCGCCGAGCAGCAGCGCGTGGGGCGTCTCCTGGCTCAGGCGCAGCTGCGCCACCTCCAGATCGACGCTCTCTTTGCCGAGCGGTATCCAGAGTTCGGCGGCCAGCCGGCGGCGCCTGAGGTGGAACCCGTCGAGCTGCCGTAGGTCCAACTGCGCCGGCAGCAACTCGATCGGCGCCGGCTGTGTCGCATGGGGCGCGTGCGCGGCGGCGCCGCGGATCGCCTCGACCGCCGCCTTGAGCTCGGCGTTGAGCTCGCTGTCCAGCAGGGCGGCCTGCTCGTCGTCCGGGCCGGCCGTCTGGTCGAGCCGCTCCAGCAGCGGCAGCGCGATCTGCAGGTCGAGCAGGCCGAGCTCCTGGTGCATCCAGAGGCCGCGGCCCGGCGTGGTGGCCGGGATCTGGCTGGTGACGCGACCGCCCAGCACCTCGCTGTAGTCGTGCAGATCGGGCAGGCGCAGCGCGATCCGCAGGTCGAAGAGCGAGAGCAGCTGGTGGCCCATGTCGCGAGGGCTGTCGGCGCTGATCACGAAATGCACGCCGTAACTGCGGGCCACGCGGGCCAGCCGCACCAACTCCTCGGTGATCATCTCGAAGCCGCTCTTATCCTTGAACTCCTCCCGCAGCAGCGCTAGCTTGTCGATCACGATCACCCAGGCGGGCAGCCGCTCGTGCTGGCGATAGGCGTTCAGGTCGCCCGCGCCGGCCGCGCGGAAGAGTTCCTGGCGGCGGCGGATCTCGCGGTCGATCATCGTCAGCAGGCGGCGCACATGCTCGCGGTCGCGGGCCTGGATGAGCCCGCCGACGTGGGGCAGGCTGGCGAGCAGGCTCAGGCCCTGCCCGCCCGCGTCGATCACGTAGCACCACAGGTCTTGCGGCGCGTGGGTGAGCGCCAGTTCCAGCAGCAGCGTGCGCAGCAGCATCGTCTTGCCGCTGCCCGAGGCGCCGATCACCGCGAGGTGCCCGTCGGGCAGCGCGACCTGCAGCGGCTCCTGGCGGCTCTCCTGCGGAATATCCAGCCGGCCGATCGCCGGTCGCAGCCAGGCATCGCGCCCGGGCGGCTGTCGCCAGACCCGCTCGGCCTCGATCTGGCGCGTCTCGACCGGGCGGAGTTCGCCGAGGGTGAGCCGGGTCGGCAGCGGCGGCTGCCAGATCGGGCGAGGCTCCCAACCTGAGCGCTCCCGCTCGCGCTCGAAGAGTTCAGCCCCGGCCTGGCCGAGCGCACGCACCAGCACATCCAGATCAGTGGTTTTCTGCGTGCTCTTGGCGGGGGCGCTGGGCGAGGCGGAGGCGCCGGCCCCCACCGGGCCGTGGAACAGGATCTCGTCCTCCTCGGGCCGGGCGGCCTTCGCGGAGCGGTAAGGGCCTACCACCAGGGCCGCCTGGAAGAGCGTCACGTCGGAGCCGACACGGAAGTAGGCGCGGCCCGGCAGGTCGGTAGGCAGAAATGCGGCGTCGGGGCCGCCGAGCATCTCGCGGCTGTCCTCGTGGCTGCCCAGGCGCAGCGCGATGAAGAACTTGAGCTGGGTGCGGATGTCGTCGGTCACGGCCTTGGCCGGCTGCTGCGAGGCCACCAGCAGATGCACGCCCAGCGAGCGGCCCTGCTTCACGACCCGCACCAGTTCGGCCACGAACTCCTTGTACGACTGCACCATCTCGTCGAACTCGTCGATGATGATCAGCAGGTTGGGCAGCGGCGGCAAATTGGCGATGGCCTTCTCGCGATACTCGCTGATATTCTCAACCTTCGAGCCGACCTGCGCCTCGGCCGTGCGGAACAGCGCCTTGCGGAAGCGCAACTCGCTCTTGATCGCCGTCATCGCCCGCTCGGCCATGCGGCCCTCTAGGTCGGTGACGAAGCCGGCGGTGTGGGGGAGCTGGGCGAGTTGGGCGAGCGAGGCGCCGCCCTTGAAGTCGATCAGCAGCAGCTGCAGCTGCGTGGGCGCGTGCTTGATCGCGAGCGCCGCGATTAGGCCCTGGAGCAGCACGCTCTTACCGGCGCCGGTCGCTCCTGCGATGATGCCGTGGGGCCCGTGCATCTGCTCGTACAGGTCGAGGTGCTGGGGCCGCCCGCCCGCCTGCATCCCGATCGGCACGTCGGGGTGCCAGGCGCGCTCCGGAGGCGTGCGCCAGAAGGCTGGCGGCATCAGGTCGGCCTCATCGGCGATGCCGAGCAGGTCGAAGAGGCGCACGCTACGTGGCAGCCCCTCGTCGCCTTGGGCCTCGGCGAGCTTGATCGACGCCAGCCGGCGGGCGAGCCGGTCGCTCTGCCGCAGGCTGGCCTGCTCGCCATCCGTGGTGAACGGCTCGCGCGACCAGGGCTGGTTGGCTCGCGCCAGGCGCGGCGGGCCGCTCCGCAGATCGAGCATCGCCCCGCACTCGCCAGGGATCTCCTCGCGCCGTCCGGCCAGCAGTAGCGTGAACAGGTTGACCTGCGGGCCATCCCGCAGCAGTTCCTGCACAGCCGGCTGGCTGCGGATGGACGGCTCGTTATCCAGCAGCAGCAGTAGCGGAGTCCACGTGGGCGGCGGGCCGCCGTTGCTGCTCTGGTGTTGCGCCTGCGCGCCGCGCCGGCGGCGCAGCTGCTCGACGATGTCGCCAAGCAAGCGCGCGGCGCTCTCGTCCGAGGCGGCGCGCATGCGGGCGCGGAAGTCGGCGTCGTTGCTGAGCGGGACAGTGTGGGGCAGCCAGGCGAGCCACTCCCACTCGCGGGCCGCCTCGGGTGGGTAGATGGCGGCGATGCGCAGGTCGGAGGGCGCGTGGAACACCGCCGCCTGCCAGAGCAGCGCGCGCAGCAACGCTCGCCCCTCACCGGGCGCCGCGATGATGCCGAGCGAGCCGACCTCGCGCAGCGCGACGGTGATAGGGACGTCGGCGAGGGTGCGGTACTGCTGCTCGAGCGCGTAGAGCCGCGGATCGAGCGGGCTGTCGCGCTCGGGGCGCGGCGTCTTGATTGTGCTGCTGAAGGGCGCGGCGCCGAGGCCGAGGCGCAACTCCAGGAAGTCGGGGTCGTCGGTCCTGCGCTCCCAAAGCCGCTCCTGCGGCGGCGCGTCTGTGCCGAGGGCGCCGGCGATCCGCAGCACCGTCTCCAGGTCGGGGTGGGCCTCGCGGCGGGCAGCCTGCTCCTCGGCGTAGAGCGCCTGCAGGCGCCGGCTCTGCTCGCGCAGCTGCCCCTCGAAGAACTGTTGGCGCGCGGCGAACTCGGCGGCGCCCTGCTTGGCCCGCGCGCGGTTGGTAAGCAGCGTGGCGATGACGCCGACGACGGCCATCACTGCCATCGGCACGCCGAGCAGCAGCGCGCTGCCGCCCTGGCCGACGGCGACCGTTGCGCCGATCAGGGCCGCGGCGGAGAGCAGGGGCATGCCCAGGGCGATCCAGCTCGAGCGCTCGTGGCGGGTCGATGGGGTTGGCGGCTCGGGCAGTTCGATCGTCTCCACGCGCCAGGTGCGCGCGATGCGCGGCGGGCGGTTGAAGCCGGCCTGCTGCGCTCGCTCCAGGATCATCGGCGCGCCTCCTCCCTGCGCTTGCGGTCGCGCCGCTTCTGCTCCTCGCGCGCGTCCGCGCTGGCCCCGTCGATGCGCCTGGCGGCGTCATCGTAGCGCCGGGCAAGACCCTCCGCGTCGCGCAAGGTCTTGCTGAGATGCCCGTCGAACGTCTTGCGGTGCTCGCCGCGCCACTCGGCCTGCGCCCGCTGCGCGGCGCGGCTGCGGTCGCCGCTCAGACGGCGCAGCTCGCTGGCGGCGCGGCGCAGCGCCGATGCAGCTGCGTCGGCGGCGGCGTGGTTCCATTTGACGTTGGGGATATCACCCATTGTGGTGCTCCGCTAAGCGGGGCGCGGCTATCGTAGCAGCGCCGCGACCTCCTGGCGAAATGATGCCTCTGTGCCCGGCAGCATCGTGACGGTGTCTGCGTTCTGGCGCATAAGCCAGAGCCGCTGCGGGCCGCGTAAGAGCAGCAGCCCGCGATCGGAGAAGGGCTCCGCGTTCTGGCCATACTCAACCCGCAGCGCCGCGCCGCGATACTGCGTGCCGGCAAGATCCTCGACCAACAGCGGGCGCACTGCCTCCGGCACGCCGGCCTGTTGCAGGCGCTGGCTCATAACCCCGGGCTCGCCGCTGTCCTTGATCTCGCTCAGGACGGCGAGCGGCACGTCGAATGGCGGCGCCGCAAACGACGCTGCCTCGGCGACCTCCAGGAATTCCATCCCGCCATCGAGAATCGCGTCGGCAGGCGGAAGCTCGCTGATCACGTGGACGAGGCCATACTCGACTGTATGCTCGAGGACTCGCCCTTGGGCGATGTGATAGGTCACGAGACGCTCGCCCGATGGATCCGCGCGGCTATAGCGCATGGACACGTTCGCCTCTGTCAGCGCGCCTACGATGCGCTGAAGCTCCGGATCGATAACGACATCGCCATCCTCAGCGAGGTCAAGCCAGCCGTCTGCCAGCAGCCCGTGGGCCGCAGCGAGCATACTCGCCTGGATCTCGGCTTGGCTTGCCTGCGGCCCCAACTGCGCGACGATCAGCTCGTTGCTCGCCTCTGCATGCCCGAGCTGCGCTAGGATGAGCGCCAGTTCCTCTGTGCTAAGACTTATGGTTGTGACATCCATTGCTACTTCTCCTTCTGCTAATCGAACCAGCTGCCCACGGTGTTTGTGAAACCCCACCGCAAGTCCTTCATAGCATCTGTCTGCATCACCTGCTTGCTCACCCAAGCGCCGGCTATACTTCCCGCAACCCCGCCAACGCGCGCGCCGATCGCGGCTCCAATTGGCCCGCCGATCGCGCCGCCGAGCGCACCACCCGCCGCTGTTCCGACAGCGGTCGCAGCGATGTTGATGCCGGTTTGAACCGCCGTGTCAAATGCTGTGGCGGCGGTAGTCTTCGCGACTCTGACATCGCCCGCTTCGCCTTCGAACTCTTTCCAGTTCGTGTAGGCATTCGCCCCGAGCTGCAATACCCACAGCTTTTTTCCCAGCTTGCTTTTGGGGAAGAGCGCATCCCGCGCACCTGCTTTCGTCAGGTTTCCTAGCTGGTATCTCCCTCGCTGGTTTCGCAGCATCCAGGATCGCGCCTTAAACCTCACAGTGTCATGTCGCGGAAAACCTGCAAGCTTGCGCGCCTCCGGCCCCATCTTGACTTTGAAGCGGTCACCCTTGCGTGCTCTCGCTAACTCGCGAAGAGAAGCCTGACGTGCTCGATTTTTTCGTGGATCGCGCCAGAGCGTTGTGCCAAGCCACATCCGGGTAGTGTCGTCAATCGCCTCCACTCCCTGGATGTAGATCGCATAGTTCTGACTGCCGTCTTGCAGCGCTTGCCCGGTTGCCGTGCGCTTCTCCTTATTGATCTCCCGTAGGATGTAGGGGCTAGCCTGCCTTATCGTCGGATGATGAGCACGGGTGGGCCGATCCGCATTGGCATGACCCTGGCCAAAGCCCGGCGCTCCAGCGCTGGAAGCAGCCAACCCCATCGCCGCGAGCAGTGGGGAGCCGGTATTCTGCTGCGGTCTGCCGTCGGCCTTGGCGAAGTCCTGGCCGACCTGCCGCACCCACGCGTCGGTCGGCGCCGTCCGGTTCACGTAGGTTCGCAGCTCGCTGGCCAGCTCCGGCCCGATGCCGGTGCGGTACTCGGTGCAAGTTGCGGCGAAGCTGCTCAGCGCCGACCAGAGCCTGGTTGCCTCGTTGTTCAGGGCGCCGTTGATCTCAGCAGCCGCGGTTGAGTAGTCGATCAGCGCCTGCGCCACGGCTGAGGATGTGTTTGCTCCCATGCGTACCTCTATCAGAGCGAGCGGATGGCGGCCTCAGGGAAGGCAACGCCTTTCCTGAGGCCCTGATCCCTTACTGGTTTCCGCCGGCCTGCATGATGTTCTGGTTGATCTTCTGGGCGGATTCGCGTAACCTCTCGAGCGCCTCCCGCGCCTGAGTGAGCGCCTTCTGCTGCTGCGGCCAGTCGCCGCGGAACTGGGTGGCCAGCCGACCGTCCCACACGTCGGGCTGGCTCAAGGTGTTCGCCGCGTTGGTCAGTTCGGTGATCTGGCTCTGCAGGTCGCTGCTGAGGATGCGCTGCAGCTTCTGGATCGCGTCGCGGGCTTGGCCTGTCGAAAGAACGCGGTCGCTCATGCTCTCCTCCTTTGTGAACAGATGGTGCCTGCGCCCGCCTTCGTGCCGGCGCGCACACCGGTGGCAGGGTACAGGCCGGCGGCGGCGGCTACATCGCCACGATCGCCTATTCGGTATGCCTATTGCGCCCGTTAGGCGGCGCGAGCGCAGCACGACGCCGCCCGAACGGGCTCGCGGGCGCGGCGCGATGCACTGCCTCCTGGCGGCGCCTGTCCCACTTTTTGTCCCGCCGGCCGGGCTACGACCCGTCGGGGGGCGCGAGCGGCGTGTCAGCCATGAGCTGCGCGCGCAGGTAGGCGCTCAGCACGCCGCCTTCCTCGGGGGGCTGCTCCAGCTGGCCGCGATACTCGCCGTTGGCGCCCAAGGCGGCCTGCCGCGCCAACACGCGGATGGCCGCGACATCCTGCTCCGTCTGTTCGATGCTGTCCGCCTGCAGGATATGTAGCGCGTGGTCGCGGATCGCGCCAACGCGCTCGCCCACCGCCCCGCCGATCGTCTCGATCGCGGCGGCGTGGCTCTTGATCGCCTCGTTGGCGTCGGGCGCCGCGGCGGCTAGTGCTGCGTGGCCTACAACGCCGGCGAGGTAGCCAGGCTGCTCGCCGTTCTCGAGGATGCCAAAGCCGTCGCCGGGGTTCTGCACTCTGCCGTTGCCGTCGCTGTCGCCGAAATGCTCGCCCTGCTCGCCCTCGATCGTGTTGATCAGCTGCTCGGCGTGGCGTCGCACAACCTTCAGGTCGCCGGATGGGTACGCCTCGGCGAGCGACTCGGCGCGTCCCCAGATCTCCTCCGTCTCGCGGACCAGTCCGAGCGCGAGGCCGCGCTGCTCGGGCGCGCCCTCGAAGCGCACCAGCAGATGGCGGATATGCACCAGCGCCTCGCTAGGCAGCTG
>DAOUGF010000574.1:0-8278 GCA_034429295.1 Chloroflexaceae bacterium | reverse complement strand
CTCCGCCCACCGCAACGCCCACACGGGTTCCCTCCCCTACCGCCGTAGCGCTCATCGGCACGGTAACGACGGGTGCCAATGTGCGGGCCGGTCCCGGCGTTGAGTTCGCGATCGTCGGCGTGCTTGGCCCGGGCGACGAGGTGACGCTCGAGGGTCGCCGGGAGGGCTGGTACCTGATCAGCACCGCAAGCGGCCTGGAGGGCTGGATGTCGAGCGTGGTCCTGGAGATCGACCCGGCGACCAACGCGGCAGTGCCTGAGGCGAGCCCGTAGCGCGCATGCTGCGCTTGTGAGCCGAGGAAGAGCGGGCGCGAGTGAAAGCTCAGTTTCTCGTCCTCTGGCCCCTACCTTCTGGCACGGTTCCTGCTATAATGAGATTCTTACCCTACAGAACCGCATAGTTGTTTGTCGGTACAGGCTGATCGGCGCGCTCAGGAGCGGGCGGCACGATAGGCTGCCATTCGGGGCGCTCCGGCAGATTGTGGTGGTTCCAGGTATCTCGGCCGGCCCTGGCCGTGCGGCCGCCCGCGTAGCGCCGGATGAGCATCACCAACAGGCTGCGTTGGTCATATCTGATCTCCTCGACGGTGCCGCTGTTGCTGGTGGGCGCACTGCTGATCGCTGTGCTCTTCCAAGTGCAGCAGCGCAACGCCTTCGCCAGCCAGCAGGCTCTGGCGGATAAGATCGCGGGCAATATCGCTACCTTCCTCTACGATCTGGAGCAGCAGCTCCTGCGCTCCACCCGCGAGCTCGGCCCGATCACGCCGGGCCCAGCGCTCGAGAGCGCAGCCAAGCGGCTGGTGAACAGCTCGCCCGACCTGCGAGCGCTGACGCTTGTGGATGCCGCCGGCCGCGAGGTGGCCGCCGTCACCAGCGACCTGCTCGAGGCCCAAGGCATCGACCCCGCGTCGATCGACCCGCTGCTGATCGCCGATGCCATCAGCGTAGGCCAAGGCGGCCGCACCGCGATCAGCAGGGCCAGCGACGACCAGCCGATGTTTCTGGTGGTGCTGCCCGTGCGCGACCTGCGTTCGGCCGAGATCGTCGGCGCGGTCGCGGCGGAGGTGAGCGCGGCCCGCATCCGCCAGATCTTACGGCTGGGTGTGCAGGGCCACGAGAAGACGGCGTACCTGATCGACACGCGGCGCAAGGTGTTGCTGAGCGAGGCCGTTGCGGGCTGGCGTGAGCCCAGCGATTTGGGGCCGCTCTTCGCCGGGGGCCGCACGGTGGCGGAGTATCAAGGTGGCGACGGCCGGCAGGTGATGGGCGCGCGGGCCACGGTGGCGCCCGTGAGCGCCGCCAGCTGGTCGGTTGTGGTTGAGCAGCCCTCAAGCGAGTTCTTCACCGAGGTCTATCGCAGCCTGGCACTGTTAGCTGCGCTCGTGGCCCTGGTGGGCGTGATCGGCATGACCTGGGCGCTCTACCAAGCCCGGCGGCTCGTGACGCCGATCCGCGCGCTCACAGCTGGGGCCCAGGAGTTGGCCAGCGGCAGGCTAGAGCACCGGATCGAGGTGGCGCCCGACGACGAGTTGGGCCAGCTGGCCTCGACCTTCAACCACATGGCCGAGCGGCTGCAGAGCAGCCTCCACGAGATCGAGCAGCAGAACGAGCGGCTGCGCCACGGCCTGGTGCTGGCCCGCGACATCCAGATGGGGCTGCTGCCGCCTGCGCCGCCCTGGCGCGGCGAGCTGCTGAGCGCCTCCGGCCGCTCGCTACCGGCCAGCGAGGTGGGCGGCGACTTCTACAGCTATCTGGCGCTGCCAGACGGGCGGGCCGCCGTGGCGATCGGCGACATCTCCGGCAAGGGTGTGGCCGCGGCGCTGCTGATGGCCCTGGCGAGCTCGACGCTCGAGTCGCAGGCGCCGGTGCTGGAGCGCCCATCGGAGACGTTGCGGGCGCTCGACGAGAGCCTGCGACCGCGGCTGCAGGCCAACCATATGAACGCCGCGCTGCTGATCGCGGTCTTCGCCCCTGATGGGCGCTCGGCGCTGGTGGCGAACGCGGGCATGGTGGCCCCACTGCTGGTGCCGGTGCGCCGGGAGAACGGGCAGGGCCCGCAGCTGGTGGAGGTGGGGGGCCTGCCGCTTGGCACAACGCTGCCGGGGATCTATCAGGACGTGACGGTGCCGCTCGAGCCGGGCGACACGTTGCTCTTCCTCAGCGATGGGATCGTCGAGGCGCACAACAGCGCCGGCGAGCTGTTCGGCTTCGAGCGGCTGGAGGCGCTGGCGGCCGCGTTCCCGCCGACGATCGGCCTGGACGAGCTGGTGCAGCGCATCCTTGACGCTGTGCTAGAGTTCGTCGGCGACGCAGAGCCCCACGACGACATCACCCTCATGGCCGTCCGCCCGCTCTCCTCCAGCCAGGCGCCGTACAGCGACGAGCGCGCCTCCCCGACGGCGATGACGGCCGCGGATCGGCTATAATGGGCGGGTCGCCCCCTGCTGAGGTACCCGCGATGTCAGGAGCCGAGATGCAGCTCTATAACACGCTTACGCGTGCCAAAGAGTCGTTCACCATTCCCACCGACCGCCCTGTGACGCTCTATGTCTGCGGGGTAACGCCTTACGACACGACCCATATCGGCCATGCCCGCACCTTTATGGTCTTCGACGTATTGGTGCGCTATTTGCGCTGGCGTGGCGCTGAGGTGCGCTACTGCCAGAATGTGACCGACGTGGACGATCCGCTCTTCGAGCGGGCCCGCCGCGACGGTGTGGGCTGGCGCGAGTTGGCCGAGCAGCAAGTGGCCCAGCTGCTCGAGGATTACCAGGGCCTGAATATCGCGCCGCCCACCTACTTCCCGCGGGCCAGCGAGGAGATCGACGCGATGATCCCGATCATCGCGCGGCTGGTCGAGCTCGGCCACGGCTACGTGGTGGAGGGCAACGTCTACTTCAGTGTGAAGAGCGACCCTGAGTTCGGTCGGATGGCCCGGCTCGGCTACAACGAGCTGCTTGAGCTCGCCAACCAGCGGGGCAACAATCCCGACGACCCGCGGAAGCGCGATCCGCTGGACTTTGTGCTCTGGCAGACAGGCAGCCCCGACGATCCGTCTTGGGAGAGCCCGTGGGGCCGGGGCCGCCCCGGCTGGCACATCGAGTGTAGCGCGATGGCCACCCGCTATCTGGGAGAGCAGATCGATATCCACGGCGGCGGCGCCGATCTGATCTTCCCCCATCACCCGAGCGAGATCGCGCAGACCGAGCCAGTGACGGGGAAGCGGCCCTTTGTGCGCTACTGGATGCACGCGGGCCTGGTGTCGCTCGACGGCGAGAAGATGAGCAAGTCGCTCGGCAACCTGGTATTCGCCCGCGACGCGTTACGGGAGCACGGCGCCGATGCGATCCGCTGGTATCTGCTCAGCAAGCATTACCGCGAGGAGTTCGACTACCGCCGCGACGAGCTCGACAGCTACGAGCTGATGGCGCAACAGCTCCGCGAGGCCGCCGAAGCTCGCGGCGGGGGCGGCCCCGCCCTCGATCTGAGCGATGCCGCCGCTGCGGTAGACGCGGCTATGGCCGACGACCTGAACACACCACTGGCGCTGAGCCTGCTCCACCGTATGGCTACCGACACCCTGGCCGCCGCCGCTGAGGGCCGCGATGTGGAGCGGGCCGCAGCCAAGGTGGGCGAGCTTGCGACGATGCTTGGCTTCAGGATGGGCGCATAGAGAGCGAATCCGTAGGGCGACGACCGGCGACCGAACAATGGACACAGATCTATGAGCTGGCAACGGTTGACGAGCTGGTTGCGGCGAGCGGTCGTCGGTCGTCGGTCGCCGGTGATCTGCGGCCTGGTGTTGCTCGTGCTGCTGGGCGCCTGCACAGCGCCGGCGCCGGAGCGGGCCGCGCCGCAGGGGACGCTGCGCTGGAGCCTGGAGGGTGTGAGCGACATCCAGCGGCTCGACCCGGCGCGCCTCGGCGGGCACCAGGAGAATATCCCGATCTATCTGATCTTCGGCGGCCTGGTGCGGATCAACGATAAGCTGGAAGTGGTGGGCGACGGCGCCGAGCGTTGGACGGTGAGCGGCGACGGCACGGTCTACACCTTCCATCTGCGGGAGAACCTGCGCTACGGCAATGGCGAGCCGGCCACGGCCCAGCATTTTGCCGACGCGCTGACCCGCACGATCGCGCCTGCGACGGGCAGCGACTTCGCGTTGGCCTTCCTGCAGCATGTGGTGGGCGCGGAGGATGTACGGGCGGGCAGGGCACAGAGCCTGGCCGGCGTGCGGGTGATCGATCCCCACACCCTGGAAGTCACGCTCGACTCGCCGCGGGGCTACTTCCTCTCGCAGCTCACCTACGCCTTGAGCTTCCTGGTGCCGCCGGGCGCGATCGAGGCGGCGGGCGACGCCTGGGTGGGGCAGGCTTATGGGACGGGGCCGTTCCGTGTGAAGGAGCACGAGCCCGGCGTGCGGCTGCTGCTCGAGGGCAATCCCCACTACTGGGCCGGGGCGCCCGCGCTGGAGGGCGTGGAGCTGCGCTTCTATCCCGACACGGCGGCTGCCTTCAGGGCCTACGAGGCGGGGGAGCTGGATGTGATGGGCAGCATCCAGGCGGGAGTTCCCACCGACCGGCTCGCGGATGTGCGGGGCCGCCCGGACGCGCGGGCACTGCGGGCGCCGGTGGTGCGCTACATTGGCTTCAACAACGCCCTGCCGCCCTTTAATAACGGGTATGTGCGGCAGGCCTTCGCCCAGGCGGTGGACAAAGAGGCGCTGGCGCGGCAGGTGCTTGGCGGCGGCGCCGTGGCGGCCGAGCGCATCCTGCCTCAGGGCTTCCCCGGGGCCGAGCTGCCGATCACGCCGCTACGCTTCGATCCGGTGGGGGCGCGGGCGGCCCTCGGCCTGGCCGGCTTTGTGAGCGGCGCCAGCCTGCCGCCGGTGGCCCTCACCTATGAACTGGGCGATCCTGACCTCGACCGGGCGGCCCAGGCGATGCGGGCGAATTGGCGCGATACGCTCGGCATCGAGGTGCGCCTCGATCCCGTCTCGCGGGACGAGCTGATCCGGCGGCTCGATGGAATGGCCGCTGACCCGCGGGACGAGGCGACGGCGATGCAGATGTACATCAGCATCTGGGGCGCCGACTACCCGGACCCGCAGAACTTCATCTCGCTGCAGCTACGGAGCGACTCGCCATACAACAACGGCCACTGGTACAATCCGCAGTTCGACCAACTGACGGCCGAGGCCGACCAGCTGAGCGGCTCGAACCGGCAACAGGAACGGCACGAGCTCTACCGCGACGCCGAGCAGATCGCTGTGAGCGAGGTGGGCTGGCTCCCGCTCTACAACCCTGAGGTCGTCCTGATGATCCGCCCCAGCGTCAAAGGGCTGACGCCCACCGTCACCCCGCAGGGGATCATCGCCGCCGACTGGACGCAGGTGCGGGTGGAGGATCAGTAGCCCTTTAAGCCAGCCGCCCCCCAAGCCTCAGTAGAGCCACAGAAACCCTTCATCAGGTCCGTAGGGCCGTAGGCGCTGCATTTAGGCCGCCCCCCAAGCTTCAAGCTTGGGGGGCGGCGGTGAGGAGCAAGCTTGGGGGGCGCCCACGACGGGGCGCCCCAATGTTGTGTCCTTCAGGATCAGCGGATCCTCCTGCTACGCCCCAACGACCTCGATATTCTCGCGGCCGCCGTAGATCGTCCACCAGGGCTTGGCGCCCTTGGCGAGCACCTGATTGAGGGCGGTGATGTTCTTGACGCCGCGATCCTCGAGCCAGGCCTCAAGGGCCTCGATGCCCTGCTGGCCGTAGACGGGGATGCCGTCCTGCCAGGTGGCGCGGCCGCAGAGCACGCCGGAGAAGGGCGTGCCGGCCTCAGCGGCGAGCTCGAGCGTCTCGCGGAAGACCTCGTCGGTCACACCGGCGCTGAGATAGATGAAGGGCTTCTTCGCGACGCTGGCCGCCTGCTGGAACAGCTCCTTGGCCTCCTCGCGGCTGTAGGCCTTCTCGCCGCTAAAGACGCGCATGCCCTCGACGAACTTCACATTGACGGGCACCTCGACCTTGAGCACATCAACGCCGTAGCGGGGCTTTGAGAACTCCTCCATGTAGGCGGTGACATACTTCGGCTTGACCTTGGCGAAGGCGAAGGACTTCTCATCGCCGATGTTATCGTCGTAGCAGATCGGCTCGAGGAAGAAGGGGATATCGAGGGCGGCGCACTCGGCGCCGACGCGCTCGATGAAGGCGTGCTTCACCTCGTTGATCGCCGGGTCGTCCGCCGGGTTGTAGTAGAGCAGGATCTTCACGGCGTCGGCGCCGGCCTCCTTGAGGCGGCGAACGCTCCAGGTGCTCAGCAGGTCGGGGAGGCGGCCCTTCACCGTGGCGTCGTAGCCCGTCTTCTCATAGGCGAGGAGCACGCCGGTGCCGGGGGCGCGCTGCTCGAGGGCAGGGAGGCCGTACTCAGGGTCCATCAGGATCGCGGTGGCGTGCTTGGTGAGCACCTTGGTGACGGCGGTCTTGAACTCGGTGAGGGCCTCGTCGCTCACCTCGCCGCCGCGGGCCTTGGCGATCGCCTTCTTGAGGGAGCCGCGCTGGTCCATCGCCGCGGCGGCGATCACGCCGTGCTCGTCCGCACAGGCCTGGATACCCTCAAACTTGCCCTTCGAGATCTGCACTTTGGCCATCGATTTACTCCTCATATGCAGGTATACGCACATGCTGTCGCGAGCGGGGAAGGACCTTCCAATTATACACGATCGAGGCCGCCGCCCACGATTGGGATGCGGCAACGCGAGGTTTAGATGTGGTACAATGGAGGCGCTAACCCCATTGTATGCACACGGATACCCCGGAGGATGTATGAAGCAGGTAGTGGGCGCGTTCACATTTGTGCTCGGGCTCATTCTTGGGCTGATCGGCGGCGCGGCGTTGCTCGCCTACGCCTACCAGGCCGCCGGCCTTTATCCCCCCGACGACGCAACCATCAAGTTCATCGCTCGCGAGCGAGGCTGGCTCCGCGACGACGTGTAAACGGAGAGTGCAACATTGCGCCCGCGGCGTCGCTCCCCCTGGCATGTTGCATTGCTCTAGTGGGTTGGCACGCTGATCCTGAGGGATGGAGTGTTGGGGCGCTCATCGTGGGCGCCCACGATGGGCGCCCTTTCACCTCTGCTTTTTCGTGTCAGACCACTAGCACAAGGAGGTGCTTTCGATGGAGAAGCCCTGGCTGGCCCACTATGAGAAGGGTGTTCCGCACACACTGAGCTATCCGAACCAGACGCTCAACGATCTGCTGCTGAACGCCGCCCGCACCTACGCCGACAAGCCGGCCACGAATTTTGTGCTGCGCTATCTGCTGGGCGGCCGTATGACGGTGGGCGGCAGGCTCACCTACCGGCAGCTGAACGAGCTGGTGGACAGGATGGCCACGGCGCTCTACCAGTTGGGCGTGCGCAAGGGCGAGCGGGTGGCGGTGATGCTGCCGAACTCGCCCCACTATGTGATCACCTTCTTCGCCGCGATCCGCCTTGGCGCGATCGTGGTGAATATCAACCCCACCTACACCAGCCGCGAGCTCGCCCACCAGGTGAACGATGCGGGCGCCGAGACGATCGTGCTGCTCAATCTCTTCTGGCCGCGGCTGCGGGAGGTGCGGAACGAGACGCCGCTGAAGCGCGTGATCGTGGCCCACATCTTCGATACCCTGGGCTTCCCCTCCAAGCTGCTGGTGAAGAGCGCACAGAAGAAGACGCCGGAGTGGGTGGATGTGCACCCGGAGCAGGATATCTTCTTCTTTCAGCACCTGCTGGAGAAGTATGGCCCCACTCCGCCAAAGGCGACGATCGACCCCGATGATGTGGCGCTCTTCCAGTACACCGGCGGCACTACCGGCCTGCCCAAGGCGGCGATGCTCACGCACCGCAACCTGATGGCCAACGTGCTGCAGATCAACGCCTGGTTGCCGAACGGGGTGCCCGGCGGCGAGAAGATGATGGGCGCCATCCCGTTCTTCCACGTCTACGGGATGACGGTCTGCCTGCTCTACGGCTGCTACATGGGCGCCGAGATTATCATCGTGCCCAACCCGCGCCCGATCGACAACGTGATGAAGATCATGCAGAAGGAACGGGCGACCCTCTATCCCGGCGTGCCGGCCATGTATATTGGCATCATCAACCACAAGGATGTGGCCAACTACGATTTGAAG
Source organism: Chloroflexaceae bacterium (assembly GCA_034429295.1). Lineage (GTDB taxonomy): Bacteria > Chloroflexota > Chloroflexia > Chloroflexales > Chloroflexaceae > OHK40. Next base: position 119 of record DAOUGF010000574.1, on the reverse strand, counting down.
AGCATCAAGGCATGCATCTCCGGCTCGGCTCCGCTGCCGATGGAAGTGCAGGAGAAGTTCGGGGAGATCACGGGCGGGCGCCTGGTGGAGGGCTACGGCATGACCGAGGCCAGCCCCGT
>DAOUGF010000573.1:0-5812 GCA_034429295.1 Chloroflexaceae bacterium | reverse complement strand
TTCGGCGATGTGAAGCTCGACCTGACGAAGGCTGAGCTCGCACCCGGCGACCATACCCTGCGCTTGATCACAGCCTTCGGCGACATCAAGCTCCGCCTGCCAGAGCATATCGGGGTTGAGGTCGATGCCGTCATCCTGTTTGGTGAAGTTGAGGTTGAGACGCTCTCCAGCGGCGAGGAAGAGAAGCCCGGCGCATCCTGGGTGAGCGAGAATTATAGCAGCGCCGACGTGCGGGTGCGCCTGCATGTCTTGAGTCTGTTCGGCGATATTGATGTCGTCCGTGCGCCTTCCGCCGTCGAGCCCGCGCCGCGGGCGGCGCAACTCCCCGACAACAACGTGTTTGAGCCCACGGTGAGCTACGAGGGCCAGACCACCAAGCTCCCCCGCGATTAAGTGGGGCACAAGTATCGCTTGGAGCGTACGACCGAAGCATTCGTTGCGCGAACGCTTTGGCCCTTTTGGGCTGCCGAACGATTAGCGTCGCGGTAGCGGGCCCTACCCGCGCCGCAGCGTGATCACCGTCACCTCGGGCGGGCACCCCAGGCGCAGCGGCAGACCGCCGATTCCCCTGCTGACGTAGAGCTGCATGGCGCCCACCTGCTCGTGGCCCACAGGGTAGCGCCAGCCGTGGCGCGGCAGGCAGAAGGCGCCGAGTCCGGGCAGGCGCATATGGCCGCCATGGGTATGGCCGGAGAGCTGCAGCGCCACGCCCCGCTCCGCAGCCTCGTCGGCCATGTCCGGGCAGTGGGCGAGCAGCAGCTTGAAGGCGTCGCGGGGCGCGCCCTCGAGGGCCGCCGCTAGGTCTGGCCGGCCGTTCCAATGATCGTCCACACCCGCCACCAGCAGGTCGGCGCCGCCGCGGCGCACGCTGCGCCGCGCGTTCACAAGGAACTCGATCCCCAGCGGCGCCAGCGTCCGCCGGATCGCCGGCAGCCCTTCCCAGTAGTCGTGGTTCCCCGGCACGGCGAACATGCCGAGCGGCGCCGGCGATGCCGCCAGCGGGGCGAGCACCGCCGGCAGCTCATCGATCGCGTGGTCGTAGCTCACGAAGTCACCCGTGAGCGCCACCAGCTCAGGCTGCTCGGCCGCCAGCACCTCGGCCGCCCAGCGGCTGTTCGCCGCGCTGAAGCGCATCCCCAAGTGCAGGTCGCTCAGCTGGCCGATCCGCAGCCCATCCAGCCCCGCGGGCAGCTCAGGGAAACGCAGCGTCACCCGCTCCAGGCGTGGCCGCCGCGGCTCGTGCAGCAGCGCGTAGGCCGCTCCCGCCGCGCCGCCCGCGCCGAGCAGCGCCGCAGCGCCCAAGCCGCCCTGCAGCAGGGCAACTCCGCCGAGCGCGCCGGCGCCGGCGATCGCCCCGAGCCAGCGCGGCGAGTAGCGCACGCGGCCCGGCAGCGGGTCGAAGCGCCGCCGCTCGCGCCGCACCGAAGAAGTTGAAGAAGAGAGCGACGCCATATCTCAGTAGCTCCTATTTTCGGCTCACATACAAAGCACGGGCGACGCCCAGGATTTGGCCGCCGCACCGCGCACCAGTATCAGTATACCCGTCTTTCGTAAACTCCCGATAAAAACAAGCTGAGCCCTTCCTGAATACGGTACAATGCCCATGCGCCCCAGATCGTCGCACACTTGTTTGCCCTGCGCAACTTTGGTATTTTACATTCTATATTCTGCATTCCTATGCCTGATTTCTCCTACACCGCCATCGCCGACCCCGCAGCCTTCGAGGAGCGCCTCAAGCGCGTCCCCGAAGCCCCCGGCGTCTACCTCTGGAAGGACGCCCAAGGCAAGCTGCTCTACGTCGGCAAGAGCAAGCGTCTGCGGGACCGCATGCGCTCCTATTTCGGCGCCCCCCGCGGCCTCAGCGACAAAACTCGCCGCCTCGTCAGCCGTATCGCCGACTTTGACATTATCGTCACACAGAGCGAACTGGAGGCTCTGCTGCTCGAGATGAACCTGATCAAGCAGCACCGCCCCCAGTACAACATCCTGCTCAAAGACGATAAATCCTACCCCTACATCAAGGTCACCGTGCAGGAGGAGTGGCCCCGTGTGGCCTACGTGCGCCGCGTCGAGAAGGACGGCGCTCGCTACTTCGGACCATACGCCAGCCCCGGCTCCGTCTACAAGGCCCTCGACACCCTCAACAAGCTCTTCGCCTTCCGCCCCACCTTCAACTGCTCCGACAGCTGGTTCAACGAGCACCGCCGCAAGGGCCGCCCCTGCACCTATCACCAGATGCACCGCTGCCTCGGCCCCTGCGTGCCCGGCCTCGTCAGCAAGGAGGAGTACCGCGCCGCGATCGATCAGGTCTGCAACTTCCTCGAGGGCCGCACCGAGCCGATCATCCGCTCCATCCGCCAGCAGATGGAAGCCGCCGCCGAGGAGCTGAACTTCGAGCGGGCCGCCTATCTGCGCGACCGTATCGTCGCCATCGAGAAGATCAGCGAGCGCCAGCAGGTGCTCCGCACCGTGGATACCGACCAGGACGTGATCGCCTTCGCCCGCGAGGAGGGCTCCGCCGTCGTCCAGGTGCTCTTCGTCCGCGGCGGCAAGCTGATCAACGCCGAGACCTTCCCGCTCCAGGGCACCGAGGGCGAGAGCGACCAGGCCCTGCTCACCTCCTTCATCACCCAGTTCTACGACAACGCCCCCAACATTCCGCCCAACCTGCTCCTCGCCGACCATATCGACGAGCCGCTGATTATCGCCTCATGGCTCCGCCAGAAGGCCGGCCAGCAGGTGGAGATCGCCGTGCCCCGCCGCGGCGAGAAGAAGCAGCTTGTGGAGCTGGCTGCCACCAACGCCCGCCAGAAGCTCGAGGAGCTGCGCCAGCAGTGGCTCAACTCCGAGCAACGCGCCGTCGCCGGCCTCGCCGAACTGCGCGACCTGCTCGACCTCGCCGATATGCCGCAGCGCATCGAGTGTTACGACATCTCCAACACCCAGGGCCAGAGCTCGGTGGCCAGCATGGTCGTCTTCGAGCGCGGCGAGCCGAAGCCATCGGCCTACCGCCGCTTCAAGATCAAATCCGTCGCTGGCGCCAACGACGTGGCCTCCATCCACGAGGTGATCACCCGCCGCTTCAAGCGCGCCGCCGAGGCCCTCTCCACCGAGGAGCAGGACGATAGTTCGCCCGAACGTCTCGACGAGGCTGATGTGAGCGAGCGCCAGAACGACCTGCCGCCCGACAGGCGCAACACGGCGATCGAGAAGTGGGCCGAGCTCCCCGACTTGGTGCTGATCGACGGTGGCCGCGGCCAGGTAAACGCCGCCGTAGCCGCCCTCGCCGCCCTCGGCTTCGAGCAGATCCCCGTGGTGGGCGTGGCCAAGGGCCCCGACCGCAACCGCTTCGATCTCGTGCGCCCCGGTATTGATGAACTGCTGGTGCTCGACCGCACCAGCCGCGCGATCCGGCTCGTGCAGCGCATCGACGAGGAAGCCCATCGCTTCGCGATCACCTACCACCGCAAGCTCCGCTCCAAGGCCGCCCTCGCCTCGCCCCTGGAGGAGATCGCCGGCATCGGCCCCAAGCGCAAGAAGGCGCTGCTGAAGGCCTTCGGCTCGCTCGCCGCCCTACGCGAGGCCAGCGTGGACGAGATCGCCGCCGTGCCGGGCATGACCCGCAAGGCCGCCGAGGAGTTGAAGGGAATGCTTTAGGAAGGGCGAATAACCCCATGACACCTGCCGACGCCGTAACACTCCCGCAGATCGAGGCGGCCGCCGCTCGCATCGCGCCCTACGTGCTGCGCACGCCGCTGCTGCCCAACCGCGCCCTCAGCGAGCTGCTGGGCACCCGTGTCTCCATCAAGTACGAGTTCCTCCAGGAGACCTCCTCCTTCAAGCCGCGGGGCGCCTTCAACAAGCTGCTCAGCCTCACCCCCGAGCAGCGAGAGCGCGGCCTGGTGGCCGTGAGCGGCGGCAACCACGGCAAGGCCGTCGCCTTCGCCGCCAGCGTGCTCGGCCTGCGGGCCCGCATCATCATGTTCCAATCCACCGCTCCCTCCGCGGTGGCCGCTGCCCGCGCCTACGGCGCCGAGGTCGAGCTCCAGCCTACCCCCGCCGATGGCTTCGCCCGCGCGGAGCAACTCGAGCGGGAGGGCCTGACCTATGTCCACCCCTTCGATGACCCGGCGATTGTGGCGGGCCAGGGCACCCTCGGCCTCGAGCTCATGGCCGACGCGCCAGACGTTACCGATATCATCGCCAGCATCGGCGGCGGCGGCATGATCGGCGGCGTGGGCACCGTCGCCAAGGCGCTGCGCCCCGAGGTGCGGATCTGGGGTGTGGAAACCGAAGGCGCCGACGCGATGAGCCAGGCGCTCACCGCCGGCCGCGTCGTGCAGCTCCCCGCCGTCACCTCCCTCGCCACCACCCTCGGCGCGCCCGCCGTCTGCGAGCTCACGATGGATCTGGTGCAGCGTTATGTCGAGGAAGTTCTGGTGGTGCCAGACCGCGCTGCCGTGAGCGATCAGCTCTGGCTCCTGAACCACTGCAAAGCACTGGTCGAGCCCGCCGCCGCCTGCACCCTCAGCGCGGCGCGGCTGCTGCGGGAGCGCTTCGGCCCCGACCGCCATCTGGTGATCATCCTCTGCGGCGCCAGCATCAGCCTCGACGAGCTCACCGCCTTCCGCGAGCGCGTCGGGGTGTGAAGGAGGAGATGATGAAGACGATCTCCACCCGGCTCACTGTTGATGATCTCCAGGGCTTCCCCGAAGGCGACGGCAACCGCTACGAGCTGATCGAGGGAGAGCTGCATGTGACGACACAACCGCACTGGGAGCATCAGGTCGTCGCTGACACTGTGTGTGAACTCCTCCGGGGCTGGAATCGCCGGAGCGGCGCCCGCGGCTTGGCCGTTAGCGCCCCAGGCATCATCCTCGCCGAGGACGAAGCATTCGCCCCCGATGTGGTCTGGTACGGCCCCGAACGCCTCGCCGCCCATCGCCACCCCGACGGCAAGTTCTACGGCCCGCCCGACCTCGCCGTCGAGGTGCTCTCCCCGGGCATGAAGAATCTTAAGCGCGACCGCCAACTCAAGCCCGCCCGCTACGCCTTCTGGGGCGTGCGCGAGTACTGGCTGGTGGATCGCATGGCTCGCCAGGTCGAGGTCTACCGCCTCGCTGGGCCGAGCTACACCCTGGCTGCGACGCTTAGCGCGAACGATGAGCTGACTTCTCCCATCCTGCCTGGCTTTACATGCTCGGTCGGCGACTTCTTCGCCGACCTCCCCGCCTGACGAGGCCCCATGGCGATCATCCACTCTCACATCAGCACGCAGAGCGAGGAGTTCAAGGCGAACGCCGCCTTCCACCGGGCGCTGGCCGCCGAACTGCGCGAGCGAGTGGCGCAAGCGGCCAGGGGCGGCAGCGAGGAGGCCCGCCGACGCCACATCGAGCGCGGCAAGCTGCTGGTGCGCGAGCGGATCGACCTACTGCTCGACGAGGGCACCGCCTTCCTCGAGTTCAGCCCCCTCGCCGCCTACGGCGTCTACGAGGACGACGTGCCGGGCGCCGGGATCGTCACCGGCATTGGCCGGGTGAGTGGCCGCGAATGCGTGATCATTGCCAACGACGCCACTGTGAAAGGCGGCACCTACTACCCGCTCACCGTCAAAAAGCACCTGCGCGCCCAGGAGATCGCCCAGGAGAACAACCTCCCCTGCATCTATCTCGTCGATAGTGGCGGCGCCTTCCTGCCGCTCCAGGCCGAGGTCTTCCCCGACCGCGACCATTTCGGGCGCATCTTCTTCAATCAGGCGCGCATGAGCGCCGAAGGCATCGCCCAGATCGCCTGCGTCATGGGCTCGTGCACC
>DAOUGF010000572.1:0-2902 GCA_034429295.1 Chloroflexaceae bacterium | reverse complement strand
CGCTTTTTCATATCGTGGAAATCGTATGGTGCAGTCGCTCGATCGGGCCCTCGACCTGTTGGAAGCGCTGGCCGCAGCCGACGATTCGATCAGTCTCTCCCAGCTCACCGAGCAGGTCGGGCTGCCCCTTGGCACGGTCCATCGGCTGCTCAGCAGCCTGGTCGAACGCGGCTACGCCGCTCAGGAGCGCGAGACGCGCCTCTACGGGCCGGGGCCGCGCCTGCTCGAGGTCGCCGCTCGCGCCGCAGCCAACCGCCGCTTCGACCTCAGCCGCCTTGCCCGCCCCATCCTTCAGGAGCTCACCGCGGCCACCGACGAGACGAGCAACCTGCTCGCGCTCCAGGGCGACGAGGGCGTCTACAGCGAGCAGGTGCCCAGCTCGCGCCTGGTCCGTATGTTCACCGAGGTGGGCCAGCGCGTCCCGCTCTACTGTACCGGCGGCGGGAAGGCCATCCTCTCCGGCTTCAGCCCCGAGCAGCTTGACAGCTACCTTGCCCGCGTCGCGCTCAAGCCGTTCACGCCCCGCACGATCGTCGTCCCCGAGCAGCTGCGGGAAGAGCTCGCCCAAGCCCGCGCCCAGGGTTTCGCCCTCGACGACGAAGAGCGCGAGAGCGGCGTCTGCTGCGTCGCCGCGCCGATCTTCGACCGCTTCGGGCGCTGTGTTGCCGCCCTCAGCATCTCCGGCCCCACCACGCGCCTGAGCCGCGAGCGCGCCCGCAGCCTCGGGCCACGGGTGCGCCAGGCCGCCGACACCTGCAGCACGGCGCTCGGCCACCGCCCCTGAGCGCCAACAGGAGCAGCGATGGACTCCAATCGCCTCTGGACAAGCTCGCTCCGCGACTCGCCCCGCGGCGCGGCCATCACCAGGATCATGGCCGCCGCCCTCGCCGCTGTCGACCCGGCTGCCGCTGTGGCGCGCTTCCTCCGCCGCGACGGCCACACGCTTAGCGCGGGCGAGCACCGCCTTGACCTACGCCAGATCGAGCGCGTGTTCGTCGTAGGCGCGGGCAAGGCAGGCGCCCCGATGGCCGCCGCCACCGCGGATATTCTCGGCCCCCACCTCACCGCCGGCCTCGTCGTGGTGAAGGATGGATATTTGGGCGCCGCAGGCGAGCAGCTGCACCAGAGCCAGCTGCGCCTCGTCGAGGCGGGTCACCCGGTGCCAGATCAGCGCGGCGCAGATGCGGCCCGCCGCATCACTGAACTGCTGGCAGACCTCACGCCGCGCGATCTCGTCATCGCGCTGATCTCCGGCGGCGGCTCGGCCTTGCTCACCCTGCCCGCGCCCGGCCTAAGCCTTGATGATCTCCAGGCGCTCACGAGTCTGCTGCTCGCCTGCGGCGCGAGCATCGGCGAGATCAACACTCTGCGTAAGCACCTCGACCTGATGAAGGGCGGCGGCCTGGCCCGCCTAGCTCACCCGGCCACCCTCGTCACCCTCATCCTCTCCGACGTGGTCGGCAGCCCCCTCGACACCATCGCCTCCGGCCCCACGGTACCCGACCCGAGCAGCTTCGCCGACGCCCTCGCTGTCATCGCTCGCTACGGCCTGGAGGATCGCGCGCCGGCCGCCGTGCTCGAGCGCTTGCGCCAGGGTGCCGCCGGGGCGCTCCCTGAAACGCCCAAGGCCGGCGACCCGCTCTTCGCCGGGGTCACGAACATCCTCGTGGGTAGCAACGAACTCGCCGCCGAGGCCGCGCTGGCCGCCGCTCAGGCTGAGGGCTTCACCCCACTGCTCCTCACCACCTCCCTCGAGGGCGAGGCCCGCGAGGCCGGGCGTTTTCTCGCCGCCGTGCTGCGCGAGGTCGCGACGAGCGGCAGGCCCATCCCGCGCCCCGCCTGCATCATCGCCGGGGGCGAGACAACAGTGACGCTGCGGGGTCACGGTCGCGGCGGTCGCAACCAGGAGCTCGCCCTGGCCGCCGCCGCCAAGCTCGCCGGCCTGACCGATATCGCCCTCGTCGCCCTCGCGACCGACGGCGGCGACGGCCCCACCGACGCCGCGGGCGCGGTCGTCACCGGGATGACCCTGGAGCGCGGGCGAGCCAGCGGCCTCGACTACGAGGCGCACCTGGCGCAGAACGACGCCTACCCCTACTTCGCCGCCCTCGACGACCTGCTGCTCCCCGGCCCAACCGCCACCAACGTCAACGACCTGACCTTCCTGTTTGCGTGGTGAAGGGCTTGGCTGGCTCGACGGCGGCCCGGTCGAGCAGCACACCAAGCTCGCGCCCATCGGGTGCCATGAAGGTCGGGCTCCGCAGCTCGATGAGGCCCAACTTCTCGGCGCGGCGCGCCGTCGTCTCGCCCGCGCCCGGCAGCAACACCCGCACCTCGCGCCACTCCCGGCCCACGGCCACCTGCTGGCACGCTCCGCGGGCGCACACCTGTAACGGCACCGCCTCCCGACCAGGGTGCGGCGCGGCGACCCTCAGCGTCAGCAGCACGGGCTCATCGCCGGCCGCGATGCGCAATAGGCCGCGGCCATTCGTCCAGCGAGCCAGCGCGCCCTGGATCTCCTCGGCGAGATAGACGCCGCCCACATAGCCGTAGTCGAGCCCATCGCCGACATCCACCGCGGCGGCGGGCGCCGGCTCGAGAAGGCGAAAGCTCCAATCCAGCAAGGTCGCCTGGTCGAGATAGCGCCCGCGGAAGGCGGCGCGAGCCTCCTCGTCGCGGCCCTGAGATCGCAGAAAGTCGCCGAGACGAGCACTCGCGCCAACGTACGTCCGCTGGCGGAGATGAGCCAATTCGTAGGCCTCCTCGGCGCCCGCCAGGTCGTCTTGACGGCGGCGCAGATCGCCGAGGGCGATCCAGCCGTCTGGCGTCTCGCTCGCCCGTAGCGCGGCCAGGTAGGCCTCAGCCGCCGGCTCCAGCCGCCCGGCGCCCGCCTGAAGGTCGC
>DAOUGF010000571.1:0-4190 GCA_034429295.1 Chloroflexaceae bacterium | reverse complement strand
AGATCCCCCAGTTTACGCTGCCCACCGCCGCGCCAACCACCGCAGCCGATGACGATGCGCCGGCGAGCAGCCAGGCCCCGGCGACCCTCGCCACCACGGTGACACAGCCCACCGCGGAGCCCGTGCTCGCGCCGACCAGTGCCACTATCGCGGGCACCGAGCTCATCACGGGGACGGTGCTCCAGGACGCGAATGTGCGGCCCTTCCCGGGCACCGACAACCAGCCGATCGGGCGCCTCAGCCTTGACGACGAGATCATCTTCCTCGCCCGCAGCCCCAACAGCCAGTGGTACCTGATCCGTCTCGGCGAGCGGCGCTCCAGCGGCTCGACGATCAACTCGCCCGACGGCACAGGCTGGATCAACCAGTCCCTCGTGAGCGCGCCGGAGGGCGAGTTGCCCGTTCAGGACCCGGCGGCGCCCACGACCAGCCCCTCGCCCACCGCAAGCCCATGAGCTTTTGGATGTGTGATTCTGGCTGTTGGATTGCCGGCGCCAGCCGCCGGCGCGCCCTCCCGCGACTGGTGTGAAACCCGCAGGCCGCGCCAGCACGGCTTCGCGCGCTCCCGCCGCGGGCGCCGGCGCCGCGCGAGCCACCTTCGCTCGCACGCTAGCCCCTGCGCTGGCATGGGCCGCCGTCGGCGCGCTGCTCATCCTGCTGCTCTACCAGCTCCCGACGGCCCACGCGCTTGATCTGGGCGGCTACGACACGGCCTACGTCCAGGGCTTCCACGAGCCCGAGCGGGCCGGCGAGTTCGCCGACGCGCGCCCGTACCTCGATGGCAGCGATGGCACGGCCCGCTGGAGCACGGCTTCATCGGCACTGATCTTCCCCCAAGCCGGGCTGCCGGGCGAGGTGACGCTGCGGCTGCGAGGCTGGCGGGCGGAAGGCCCTCCGCCGACGGTGACGCTGCTGCTGAACGGAGCCACGGAGTTGGCACGCTTCCAGGCCAGCGGCGATTGGGAAGAACAGCGCCTGTCGATCAGCGGCGGCTGGCTCAAGGCCAGCGACTTCTTCGTCGAGCTGCGGGCCGAGACGACGACGCTCGCCGACGGTCGCGAGGTGGGTGTGCTCGTCGATCGGGCCAGCTACCGCGTGGGGCCGGGGCCGACCGCTCCCTACCCCACACAGCTCGTCTACGGGGCGGCTGTGGGGGCGCTGCTCTGGGCGCTGCTGCGACGACCGATGACCGACGACCGACGACCGACGACCGACGACGGGGGAACGTCACTCGGAGGATCGCCAAGCCGTCGTCTGTGGCCGATCGTCTGTGGTCTGCTCGGCTACGGCCTCGCCTGGCTTCTGCTCTACCGGCTGCAGCCGCCCCTCTACCCGTACCCACTGCGGGCCCTGCCGCCCCTCACCGTGCTGGCCCTGGCGGCCGCCTTGGCGCTGCGCGATGGGCCAGCCCTCGCGGCGCGCGTGCCGCGCCTGCTGAGCCTCGGCGCGCCCCTTGTCGTAATCGGGGCCTGGACGGTGGTGACGCTGTGGGTGGGACAGGCCCACGTCACGCTCTCGCGGCCCGGCGTCGAGAACGACTTCCGCGTCTTCGCCACCCGCGAGAGCCTCGCTCAGATCTTCAGCGCCGACGGCTTCTACAACCTGGGGTATCCGCTGCTGCTCTGGCTGGCCCGTCCGCTCGCTGAGCAGAACGCCTTCCTGGCCGGGAGGCTTCTGGCCGCCCTGAGCGGGGCGATCTTCCTGGCGGGGGGCTACTGGCTCGCCCGCACGCTGCTCGCGCCCGGCCCTGCGTTTGTCGCGCTGCTCGCCTTGGCGCTGAGCGGCTTCGTGGCCCAGTATGGCCTCTATGTCGGCAGCGATATGCCGTTTGCTGCCTGCATGACGCTGTGCGCGGCCGCGCTTCTCGCCGGGATGAGAGCGCAAGGGGACGAGGGCGGAAGGCGGGGTCTGATCCTTGTGGCGCTCGCAGGGCTGTTCGGCGGGCTCGCATTCCTGATGCGGCATCTGGGCTTGGTGTTGCTGCCGTGGGGAACGCTGGTGCTGCTCGGCGCGGCGATCAGGCGCGAGCCCGCGGCCGGCGCCGCCCAACTCTCCCGTACCGGCACCAGCTATCTCGTGGCCTACACCCTCGCCTTTCTCCTCGCCATAGCGCCGCAACTCATCGTCAACACTGCCCAGGTCGGGCAGCCGCTCTACAACCAGCAGGCGAAGAATATCTGGCTGGCCGTGTACGCCGGCACCGACTGGGGGCGCTGGGAGGAGGCGCCGAACACGATCAGTTTGAGCGAGGTGGTGCTGCGCGACCCGGCGCGCTTTCTTGGGAACTGGTGGCGCAATGTGATCGGGTTCATCGGCAGCGGCGCCGAGGAGACCAGCGAGTTCGGCCGGGCCATGCAGTTGCGCCTGCTCGGCTGGCCCGCGAACTGGCTCGCGGTTGGCGGGCTGGTCGCGTGGCTGCTGCTCGCCCTGCGGGCTCGTGATGACCGGCGAACGCCGACTGCCGCTGGAGGCTGGAGAGGCCTGCTGTCGTCAATTGCCGGCGGCCTGGCGTCGCCACAGATGGCACTCCTGCTGCTGATCCTGATCTACGTCGCCGCGGTGAGCACGGCCTTCACGCTGCAGCGCTTCTTTCTGCCGCTGGCGCCGATCTACGCATTAGGCGCCGGTTGGGCGCTAGGGAAGCTGGCACGGGGCGGCCGGGCGCTGCTCGGCGCGACGCTGGCCCTGGGTGTGGTACTATGGGGCGGTTACGGGGCAGGGGCGCGCTATGTGCTCGCCAACCAGCCCGCCGACGAGGTCGCCGCGGTGGCGATGGTCCGCGATAGTTTGCCGCCCGACGCCCTGATCGCGGCGCGGGTGTCCAGCCGCTTGCCGCTGGCGAAATACTCGGCCCTGGCCCATCGCGTGGTGGACTGGCCGGCGGGCTCGGCCGAGACGGCCATCATCGCTGACGACCTGGAGGAGGCCAGGGCCGCCGGGGCCGCCTACCTGCTCTGGGACGAGGCTGCGGGGCTCCCGCCGCTGCCGTCGCCGGAGGCCGCGCGAGTGGCCAGCAGCGGACGCTACGCCCTCTATCGGCTCGATCTGTAAGACGAGGTTTGTTGGAATTTTACCGTTTGAGTGGAGCGCCCGTATCCTCCAACCCTCTCCCCCGAAGCAGGAGATGGGGCGCCGAGCCCGTCCTGCTGCGGAATCTCCTCGCGGCTACGCACCATAGGCAAGGCAAACGGTAACGTCTCCCGAGACCTCCTCGAAGGGTGATACAACCTGTGGGGCGCCGTACACAGGCGCGGCCAGAGTGAAGTTCTTCATGCGGAGCACTACAACAACCGGCGCTATCAGCGAGGCCAGCCCGGCACAGCCGGCACGGACGCGAGCCCTCGCCCTCCCGCGCGTCTCGCCCGATGCGCTATTCCTTGGCGCCCTTGTGCTGGTCGGGCTGGCGCTGCGTCTCTGGTTCATTGCCGTAAACGACATCGACCCGCGCTACTCCGCGGCCGATGACGGCGACTACTACCAGCGGGCGCTGCGTCTGGCGGCCACTGGCGAGTATATCGACAACTCCTGGCTGATCCGGCCGCCCGGCCACGTCTTTATGTTCGCCGGGCTGTTGCGCATCGCGATGGCCCTCGGCGACCCAACCATCGGCATCGCCATGATCCGCGGCGTGCAGGTGGCGCTCTCGCTGCTGCTGGTGCCGCTCGGCTACGACATGGCGCGTCGCCTCTTCAGCCGCCCGGCCGGCCTGCTCTTCGCCGCCGTGCTCGCGATCTGGTTCCCCCTGGTGGAACTGCCGGCGCTCATTCTCAGCGAGCCGCTCTTCGTCTTCACCTTCTGCATTCACTGCTGGCTGCTGGTGCGCTGGCGCGACAGCGACGCCCCTGGCCTACGGCGGCACCTCTGGCTCGCCGCCGCCGGCCTCGTCCTCGGCATCTGCGCCCTCACCCGCTCGCCCGCGCTCTACGGCTCGGTCTTCAGCCTGGCGTTTCTGCTCTGGGAGACGAAGGGCGACCGACGACCGACGACCGGCGACCGGCGACCGACGACCGACGACCGACGACCGACGACCGACGACCGATGGAGGATGGCGGCCAGAGAGCGGCCCGGCCGTCATCGGTGGGTAGCGGTTGGTGGTTGGCCTGGGCGCGCCGCTTTCTCGTCGCCGCGCTCGCGATGATGATCCCCTTCGCGGGCATCATCGCGCCCTGGACGATCCGCAACTATGTGAC
>DAOUGF010000570.1:0-2754 GCA_034429295.1 Chloroflexaceae bacterium | reverse complement strand
CAGGGCGCAACCAGTGTGCATGTGTCCTGCGCAGGGCTACGGCACAAGCCCGACGATGGGACGAGGTAGCAGATCAGCGGTGGCACGGCACTGGCCTCCTACTTGGGGTCCAGGGGCGAGGCCCCTGGCGCGGGGGGTGTCGGGGGGCGAATGCCGAAGGCATCCTCGAAGAGTGCGTCCGCCCCCTGACAAAACAGGCGGGAGCGGGGGCAGCCCCCCCGCAGGTAGCGTCTCGCACAGCAGGCGCGGGGCCCCACAGATTGTAGGCCAAGGGCGCAACGACGACGCGCTTGACAGCCTGTAGGAGCATTGGTATACTTCGCTTAACCGATTAACCAGTTAATCCATTAACCAGCGACGGTTGGCGCCACGAAGGGATCCAGCGGCGTGGCCACGATTAAGGACGTAGCAGGGCGCGCGGGAGTCTCCACTGCCACGGTGTCGTACGTGCTGAACGGCACGGGCACGATCACGGCGGAGACACGCCGGCGCGTGATGGAGGCGGTGACGGCCCTGGGCTACCAGCCCAACTACGCCGCCCGCAGCCTGCGGACGCGCTCGCGCACCCTGGGCCTGGTGCTGCCGGCGCAGGCGGTCGGTCTAGCCGACCCGGCGCTGGCCGAGCTCGTGGCCGGGCTGGCGGAGGGCGCCGCGGCCCGCGGCTACTACCTGCTGCTCGCCTCCGCCGCCGCCGACCAGCCCGAGGAGGAGCTGGGCGACCAGCTGGCGCGCAGCGGGCGGGTGGATGGGCTCGTGCTGCTGGACCTGCGGGCCGACGACGAGCGAGCCGCCGCCCTCGCTGCCGCGGGCATCCCCTGCGTGGGCGCCGGTGCGCCCCTGGATGGCCTCGCCTGCCCCGCCGTGGGCCTCGAGCTCGAGCGGGCCGCCGCCGACGCGGTGCGCCACCTCCTCGCCCTCGGCCACCGGCGCCTCGGCCTGATCGCCCTGCCGTCGGATCTGGCCGACAGTGAGCCGTTCTACGCCGGCTTCGTGAGCGCCCTGGAGGCCGCGGGCGCGCCGGCCGATCCGGCCCTGATCGTGGAGGCCGGCATGAGCGAGGACGACGGCATCGCCGCAATGCAGGAGCTACTGGCCGCCCCCGAGCCGCCGAGCGCCATCATCGCAGCCAGCGATACCCTCGCCTTCGGCGCCATGCACGCCCTGCGGGACGCCGGCTTGGCCGCCGGGCGCGACCTCTCGCTGGTCGGCTGCGGCGACCTGCCGCTGGCCGCCCACACCCACCCGCCGCTCACCACCTTGCGGGCTCCGCGCCGCGCCCTCGGCGTCGAGCTGGCCCGCCGTCTGATCGCCCAGATCGAACGCCGGCAGCCTGACACAGGCGACGCCAACCTCAAGCTGCAACTTATCGTCCGGCGCACCACCGCGCCGCCCCGCTCGTAGCGGGCACGTCGTATGGGCGCCCCGTTGTAAGCGCCCCCGTTCCAATGGAGGACACATGGCTGGAATCAAGTTCGACCACGTCTGGAAGCGCTTCGCCGAGGTAACGGTGCTGAAGGATCTCAATATCGAGATCCACGACGGCGAGTTCCTGGTGCTCGTCGGCCCCTCGGGCTGCGGCAAGTCCACCGCCCTCCGCTGCCTCGCCGGCCTGGAGGAGATCACCGACGGCAACATCTGGATCGGCGACCGCATCGTCAACGATGTGCCGCCCAAAGACCGCGACATCGCCATGGTCTTCCAGAGCTACGCGCTCTATCCCCACATGAGCGTGTACGACAACATGGCCTTCGGCCTCAAGCTGCGCAAGGTGCCCAAGAGCGAGATCGACAAGCGCGTCAAGGAGGCCGCCGAGATGCTCAGCATCGGCCACCTGCTCGACCGCAAGCCCAAGGCGCTCTCCGGCGGCCAGCGGCAGCGCGTGGCCCTCGGCCGCGCCATCGTGCGCGACCCGGCTGTGTTCCTCATGGACGAGCCGCTCTCCAACCTCGACGCTAAGCTGCGCGTGCAGACCCGCGCCGAGATCTCGAAGCTGCACCAGCGCCTCAAGACCACCTTCATCTACGTGACCCACGACCAGACGGAGGCCATGACGATGGGCTCGCGCATCGCCGTGATGCGCGACGGCATCGTGCAGCAGCTCGACTCGCCTCAGAACCTCTACGACCACCCGGCCAACATGTTTGTCGCCGGCTTCATCGGCAGCCCGGCCATGAACTTCTTCGAGGCCAAGCTCGACCGCGTCAACGGCGGCCTCGCCGTGGTGATCGGCGACAACTTCGCGATCCCCGTGCCGCAGTCGAAGCTCGACCAGATCGGCAGCCACGCCGGCAAGAGCGTCTACTTCGGCATCCGCCCCGAGGATGTGCACGACGCCCACTTTGTGCCCCGCGGCGTGGACGACAGCACCAAGATCCCGACCCAGGTGAACCTCACCGAGGCGATGGGCGCCGAGGTTTACGCCTACATCGAGAACTCCGGTAAGGAGTTTATCGGCCGCCTCGATCCGCGCACCTCCGCCCGCACCGGCCATACCCTCGACATCGTCCTCGACATGGAGAAGATGCACATCTTCGACCGCGAGACCGAGAAGGCCCTGGTGTAGGGTATAAAACGAAGGGCCGAAGTATTCGCTGGAAGCGAATACTTCGGCCCTAACACATGCGCGACGATTTATATGAGCCCCGTCGTCTCCTCGAACCCAAGCATCAGGTTCATGTTCTGCACGGCCTGGCCCGAGGCGCCCTTCAGCAGGTTGTCGAGGGCCGAGACGATGATATAGCGCCCCGCCTCCGG
>DAOUGF010000569.1:0-1809 GCA_034429295.1 Chloroflexaceae bacterium | reverse complement strand
AGGCGCTGCCGGAGCTGTGGGAGCTGGACCGCGACGAGGGCCGGCGCTCGCTGGAGCAGATCCGCGACCTGACGCGGGGCGCCCTGGCCGAGATGCGCGAGCTGCTCTACGAGCTGCGCCCCGCCGATGCGGGCGAGCAGAACCTCGCCCAGGCCATACGATCGCGGGCGGCCGCTTTCCAGCGGCGCACCGGCCTGGAGGCGCACGTGGAGGCGCCCACCTCGCTGCCGCTGCCTGCCGACCGGGCCCACGCCTTGCTACGAATCGTGCAGGAGAGCCTAACCAACATCAACCGACACGCGCGGGCGAGCAAGGTGCGCCTGGAGCTGCACCCCGGCCCGCCGCTGACCCTGCGGATCACCGACGACGGCCGTGGCTTCGACCCGGCCAGCGTCGAGCCCGGACGGCTCGGCCTGATCTCGATGCGGGAGCGGGCCGCCGCCATCGGCGCGACCCTCGAGCTGCGAAGCGCGCCGGGCGCTGGAACCACAATCACGGTGACGCTATTGGAAGGGTGAGAAGGATTAGCATGGGCACGATCCGCATCCTGATCGTCGATGACCACGCCATTGTCCGCCAGGGGCTGCGCGCCGTGGTGCGGGTGCTGCCGGGGATGGAGTGGGTGGGCGAGGCCCGGGACGGGCGCGAAGCTATCGCCGCCGTGGAGACACTACGGCCGGACATCGTGCTGATGGATCTGGTGATGCCGGAGCTCGACGGCGTGGCCGCGATCGCGGCCATCAAGCGCGCCCACCCCAACATCCCGGTGATCGCCCTCACCACCTTCGCCGAGGCCGAGCTGGTGCTTGGCGCCGTGCAAGCCGGCGCGGCCGGCTACCTGCTCAAAGATGTGGAACTGGCCGAGCTGGAGCGGGCGATCCGCGCGGTGCACGGCGGCCGCCCCTACCTCCACCCCGAGGCGACGCGCCACCTGCTCCAGGCCACCGCCCAGCCCGCCACGCGAACCGACACCCTGACGGCCCGTGAGCGGGAGGTGCTCAGACAGATCGCGCTCGGCCAGACGAACCGGCAGATCGCGGCCGCGTTGCAGATCGCCGAGAAGACCGTTAGCGTCCACGTCTCCAATATCCTCGCCAAGCTGGAGCTCGGCTCGCGCACCCAGGCGGCCCTCTACGCCGCCAGGGCGGGCCTGGTGACGATCGGCGAAGAGAGCTAGCGGCCCAATACAAAGCGGCAGAGGCATGAGGGCGCCCACGATGGGGCGCCCTACTTGTTGCGTCCCTCGGGATCATCAGGCCATCGCACGAGCCGACCATCCGACTTTAGGCCTAGCCGAAACCCTTACCTATGCTCAGGCCCGCGTCGCTGCCCGCGGCCGGCGCCGGATGCTACCGTGTGGGCAGGATTGCCCACAGGGAAGGGAAGACGCAGCGCTATGGAAGGCTTCCTCCGCACGAATGCCCCGCTGTTCGCCACTGTCAGCCTTGGCCTGAGCCTGCTCGTAGCCATTCTGCTCACGATCGGGCTCTTCTTAGCCCGCGCCCGGCGCTACAGCGCCCATCGCTGGGTGCAGACGACGGCCGTACTGCTGAACGCCGGCCTGGTGGCCGCCGTGATGGTCGGCTCGTTCGCCGAGAGCGTAACGCCCGGCCTCCCCGAACGGCTGGGCCAACCCTACTACGCCATCGGCATGACCCACGGCATCGCCGGCCTAATCGCCTTCCTCTTCGGCAGCTTTGTGATGCTGCGGGCCAACGGGCTGATGCCGAAGCCCCTGCAGTTCAACAACTACAAAGCCTTCATGCGTTGGGCCTACGGGCTCTACATGCTCGCCACGGCCCTCGGCGT
>DAOUGF010000568.1:0-2025 GCA_034429295.1 Chloroflexaceae bacterium | reverse complement strand
CAGGGGCGGCCGGCCCGCCAATACCGAGGCGATTAGCGCGATCGTGCGGGCATCGGCGGCACCGGTGCAGCTTGGCGGCGGGTTGCGCCGCGAGGAGGATGTGGAGGCTGCCCTCGCCCTCGGCGTCGAGCGGGTGATCCTCGGCACCGCGGCGGTGGAGCAGCTCGATCTGGTAGGGCGGCTGGCGGCCCGCTTCGGCGAGCGGCTGATCGTGGGCGTGGACGCCCGCAATGGCATGGTGGCCACCGCGGGCTGGACCGAGACGGCCGATCTGCGGGCGGTGACGCTGGTGCAGCAGGTGGCGGAGCTCGGCGTCCGCCGGATCATCTACACCGATATCAGCCGCGACGGCACCCTCGCCGGGCCCAACTTCGCCGCAATGGCCGAGCTGATCTGGCCTGGCGGCCCCGCGATCATCGCCAGCGGCGGTATCGCCACCCTCGCCCATTTGGAGCGCTTAGCCGCCATCGGCGCGGAGGCCGCCATCGTTGGTAAAGCTCTCTATGAGGGTAAGCTCGACCTTCCCAGCGCGCTCGCCGCGCTGCGCGCCTCCTAGCAACCGTACGGCGTAGTCCGTAGTCTGTAGTTCGTACAGCGAGAGCCTTAGAAAGCCAGAAAGCCAGGCGACATGGCCGGAAAAGTCGCCTGAAACAGCACTAGGGGCGGCCAAGCGGCTGCCCCGGCACGACGTAGGGGGGCCTCGTAGCCGCCCCTCCAAGAAGACGCCAGGACACCACGATGACTAACCCTGACCTCACCGCCAAGTATGAAGAGCAGCGCCTGCGGGCCCACGAGCAGTCGCAGATCGTCTACCTGCAGGGCCAGATCGACGAGCTGCGCCGCCTGCTCAAGGACCAGACCAATAAATACAACTGGGCCATGGAGCAGGTGCGCAAGACGGACGCGGCTGTCGCTCAGGTGCATAGCATCGTCGAGCAGCACGCCACGGAGGTAACTCAGGCCAACGAGGCCGTGCGCCGCGATGTGGTGGCCCTGCGCAAAGAGGTGGCCGGCGCCCTCGTGAAGATCGACGAGGGCCTGCGCCCCATCCGCGACCTGCAGTCGCAGATCCAGCAGGTGGCCGAGGCCCGCAAGCAGGATCGCGACTATGTGGCGAGCTGGCTCGGCCGGGTGGAGCAGCTGGAGCAGCAGATCACGGCCATCCAGTCGCAGGTGAAGGAGCACGACGACCGCCAGCGCCAGATCCTGCTGCAGCTCGACCGGCTGCGCGAGGCCGATACCGCGGCCGTGCAGGAGGCGCGCCGCATCAGCGACGAGCTGCAGATCGAGAAGCAGAGCCTGCGGCGCCAGGCTGTCGAGGCCCAGCAGCTGGTGATGGACGTGCAGGCCGTGCTCGATGACCACGCCTCGCGCATCGCCCGCCTCGACGAGATCCGCCAGCAGATCGACCTCTTCACCGACACGCTGCCGCGGCAGCTCACCGAGTTGGCGAACAAGCTCCCCGAAGTGACGGCGGAGATCAAGCGCGTCGAGCGCGTCTCCACCGAGCGCTTCCTGATGAACCAGGAGCGGCTGGAGGAGGTGCGGCAGCAGGCCGACGAGAAGATCGGCAGCCTTCAGGAGGCAGATGAGCAGCACCTGCGGCAGCTCACCGCCTGGCTGGAGCGGGTGGACGGCTACCTGCGCGAGCTCGAGCAGCGGCTCACCCGCACCACCGCCCGCCTGGAGAACACGCAGCAGTCCCACATCAGCCGGATCGCCGAGCTGGAGCGGCGCGAGTTGGGCACGCTGGACGCGCTGCTCGCCGCGTTCCGCGAGGTGACTGAGCGGACAAAGGCTGCGCAGCTTGAGCTGCGGGGCGACGGCGGGAAGGGCGGGGCCTGACGGCGGCCGGCCGCCGAGGGAGGTGGGCGGCGCGCCCACAGCCGCCGGGGTTGGCACCCCGTACCCCGCTTGATTTGTCAGGGGGCGGACGCACTCTTCGAGGATGCCTTCGGCATTCGCCCCCCGACACCCCCCGCGCCAGGGGCCTCGCCCCTGGACCCCAAGCAGGAGGCCAGTGCT
>DAOUGF010000567.1:0-1907 GCA_034429295.1 Chloroflexaceae bacterium | reverse complement strand
CAGCCCGCTGATCGACAGCGGCACGCCCGTCAACCTCGCCTTCAAGGGCGCCGCCCCTGACCGCGGTTGGGGTGAGCTGGAGGGCGCGCCCCCGGTCGAGAATCCGGGGCCGAAGCCCACCCCGGACCCGGACCCGGACCCTGAGCCCGAGCCGAATCCGCCCAACCCGAACCCGCAGCCGTCGGACTTTAAGTACCGCGTCTACCTGCCGCTGCTGCACAAGGGCTAGCGGACGGCGCAGGAAGGAAGCATAAGCAAGGCGCCCGGCGCTCACTGGACTACGTGAGCGCCGGGCGCCGTTTGCTGCCGATGGCGGAGGAGTCAGGACAGAGGCCGGCGCAGCGTGGGAGCGAGCGCAGCTTGCGCCGGGGCGCCGGTCGTCCCGCCCGCGCCGACGGCGAGCACAGCGGGGTGAAGGGCGGCAAGGCTAGCGAGCCTGCCGAGCCAGGAGCCAAGAACGCGGGCTAGACCCGCTCGAAGACCGCCTGGACCACAACGACGCGCCCCTCCTGCAAGTTGCGGAGCAGGTTGCGGAACATGGCAGGCGCCCCCTGGCCCAGGAGCAGGTGCAGCCCGAAGGGCGCTGGACTCGGCGAGGCCGCGGCAGGCACGCGCTCCTCGAACCAGCGTGTCGCCTCCGCCGTCTCGTCGTGCCATATGAGCTCGCGAAAGCCGGCCGCGCCGATCAGCGCGCGAATGGCCTCAGGCGGGCGCAGGAAGCTGATCGCGGGATCACTGGCCCAGGGGACCGGGAAATGGACGGGCCCGGCCGGGCCGGCCAGTATCTCGTGGATGGCGAGGCGACCGCCGGGGCGCAGCACGCGCCGCGCCTCAGCGTAGAGCCGCTCCTTGTCGGCGATGTTCATCGAGCTGTGCTGAGTCCACACCAGGTCGAAGCTCTCTCCGTCGTAGGGCGGCTCGAGGGCGCTTCCGTGGCGAAAGCTCACCAGATCGGCCAACCCGCAGCGTTCGGTGAGATAGGCGCCGGCGCGGCAGTAGCCCTCGGTGAGGTCGAGCACCTCAACCCGGCAGCCGAAGCGGGCGGCGAGCAGCCGGGCGGCCCCGCCGATGCCGCCGCCAAGATCGAGGATCTGGGCGGCGCCGCTGACGCCGGCCCGCTCGGCAAGCTCCAGCGTGGCGAACTTGCCGCGGGTGTGGAACTGATCCGCCGGCGCGAGATCGTCCGGGGTAAGCGGGCCATCGGCCTTGCCAATGGCCGCGAGGCCGGCGCGGATGGCCGCCAACACCTCATGCTGCCCGTAGTGCGCACCGATCAGGTCTGGCCTGGCTTGCTCGCTCATGGCAACCCCCTTTGCGCTGGCCCTGGTCACAGCGCGGTGCCCGCGGCGTGTACCTTGCAAGTAGCACAGTTTGCCTGCACATCTCGGCAGGCCCGGCGCATACAACCAGGAGCATACAAAATGATCCACTCGCTCCTTGCCATATTCGGCACCCTTGGCGTCGCCTTCGGGCTGTTTGGCCTCTATCTCGCTCGCACGCTACTCGGCGGCGGCTGGGAAGAGGGCGCGTCCGAAGCCCGTCACAACGCCCATCTGCTGCTGATCACCGGGGCAACGCTGCTGATCGTCAGCCTCGCCCGAGCCGCTTAGTGCATGATCTGGCAGGCATCTTGGGATGGAAACACTGCCAATTGGCGTCAGAAAGCCGTCGCGGTACGGATAGCGGACACGCTGTACGGACACTAGGCGCCATCGAGCTCGTGCTCTCCAAGCCGGCGGGTAGCGTAGGTCAGCTCGCGGGCGCCGATGCCCCCCCGAACCCCGGCGGCAAGCGTCTCGGCCTCGCGGAGTGCGGCGGCCGCCAGGTCCCGCTCGCCGATCTCGTCCAGACGCCCGGCGGCGGCCCGCAGCGCCCGCGCCGCCCCGGCGTAATCGCCCTGCGCGGCG
>DAOUGF010000566.1:0-3910 GCA_034429295.1 Chloroflexaceae bacterium | reverse complement strand
GGGGGGAGCCCGCCTGCATAAGCACGCAGCGCGCAGCTGCCACCCACCGCGCAGGTGAGCCCGGCGGGGGAGCGGGGGCGGCGGACGCCGTGGCGCGAAGCGCTTGCGCCCCGCGCCGTAGCATGGGCAGCTACGGGGCCGCGAAGTAGCGCCTGGTCTGCTCGATCGCGGTGGTGATCGCCTCCTCCACGCTCGTCTGGCCGTAGTAGGCTCGCTGCAACTCGGTGGTGAGCGTCTCCTCGATCTCGGGCCAGGTCGCCATCACCGGCACCGCGCGGGTTTGGGGGATCACGTCGAGGAAGACCTTGCTGCGCTGCGGTTTGGCCTGCGAGTCGAGAAAAGCCTCCGACTCGGCCACGGCCTTGAGCGAGGGCACGGTGCGCCCGGTGCGGGCGATGATCGCCTGGCCCTCGGAGGAGTTGGCGAATTCGATGAAGGCCCAAGCCGCGGGCTTGTTCTGGCTCACCGCCGGCAGGCAGTAGGCATCAGCGTGGAGTACTGTGGCCGGCTGCGCGCCCTGCGGCAGCGGCGCCACGTCCCAGTCGAAGGCCTCGATCTCGCGGTAGGTGGGCACGCCGCGCCGCGAGTTGAGCAGCATGGCCGTGCGCCCGTTCAGGAAGCGGCTCTCGCTGTCCTCGGCCTCCTCGGCGGCCGCGTCAGGCACGACGCCATACTTCACCTGCAGATCCACGAACCACTGGAAGGCCGCCGTCGCCTCCGGCGTGTCGAGGGCGAGCCGCGTCGGATTGGTCTCGTCGTCAACCAGCGCGCCGCCGTTCTGCCAGATGAATGGGGCCACGCGAATGGCCTCGACGGTGGTGCCCAGGCCGTACTGATCGCTCGCGCCGTCGCCGTCGGTGTCGCGGGTGAGGGCCTTAGCCGTGACGACGAACTCCTCCCAAGTCCAGCTGTCGCTCGGATAGGGCAGCCCCGCCTGGTCGAAGAGGTCCTTGTTGTAGTAGACCACCAGGCTGGAGAGGTTTTGGGGGATGCACATGAGGGTGCCTTCCCAGGTGAAGGGGCCGAGCGACTCGGCGTAGAAGGCGTCGGGGCTGATCAGTTCGCTCCGGTCGAGGTAGGGGCCGAGGGGCTCGAGGGCGCCCCTGGCGGCAAAGGGCGCGTAGCGCCGGTAGTTGATCAGCACCACGTCGGCGGGCGTGCCGGCGGCGAAGTCGGCGCCGAGGCGCTGGCGGTAGTCGGCCTGCGAGGGGATGTGCTGCAGCTCGATCTCGATCGCCGGCCGGCGCTCCTCGAAGGCCGCCACAAGCGTTTCATAGGCCGCCTTCTCAGCCGGGTCGCCGAAGACCATAAAGCGCACCCGGCCCGCCGGCTCGCTCCCCTCCGGCGCGGCCGGCGCCGCCCCGCCACAACCCACGAGCATCCCGGCGAGCAGAAGCATGGACAGGGCCCTGATCAGCATAAAGTAGCTCCACTTCCAGATTGCAGCTTGTTCGCTCACTCTTCTGCTTCCCAACTTCTCACTTCTCGCCTCTCCCTTCTGGCCAGAAGCGATGCTGCACGAGCAGGAACAGCGCGACGACAGGCGCGGTCATCACCAGGGCGGCGGCGAGCAGGAGCGGCCAGCTGCTGCGGTCGAGTTGCTGGAGCAGGCTGAGGCCGACCGGCAGGGTGTAGAGGCGCTCCGACTTGAGATACATCAGCGGACTGATCAGGTCGCTCCAGAAGAGCGTGAAGGCCAGCACGGCCACGGCGGCGCTGGTGGGGCCGGCCAGGGGCATCGCCACGGCACCCCAAACCTGCGGGGCGCTCGCGCCGTCGAGCCGCGCCGACTCGAGCAGTTCCCGCGGCAGGCGGCGGAAGGTCCAGTAGTAGAGCAGCACGAACAGCGGGCTGCTGCCCATCAGCGCGGGAGCCACCAGCGGCACGAGCGTGTCGATCAGGCCGAGGGCGCTGAAGAGCAGGAAGCGCACCAGCCAGAGCGCACCGAGCGGCGCCAGGAGCAGCACGGCCGTAAGTCCCACCAGCCGCTCCCGTAGCGGCGAGGACAGCTGGGCTAGGGCGAAGCCGGCCCACGAAGCCACCAGCAGGGTGAGCGGCACGCCCAAGGCCGCCACCAGCAGCGAGTTGCCGAGGTAGCGACCCAGCGGCGCCACCCTGAAGATCTCGACATAATTAGACCAGGCGAGCTGGGCCGGCGGCCACTCGAGCGCCCGCGGCGGCGGCAGTCCGATGGGGCGCAGCGAGGTGATCACCGCCCAGATGAGCGGCAGCACGAAGAGCAGGGCCACGAGCAGCGCGGCGCCGTGGCGGAGGAGCGGGCCAGGGCGCAACCTCACCGGCCCACCTCGGTGGCAGGGCGGAAGCGCAGGCCGGACCAGGTGGCGTCGATCGCTACCTGGCGCACTGGGCGCCAGCCCGTGGGCATCATCGCTTCCCAGAGCTTGTCGCGGTTCAGGTCGGTGGGCACTGCCGAGCCGCCCTTGGGGTATGCCACCCAAAGCAGGCCGCCCGGCCGCACGAGGGCGATGGCTGCCTTGGCGTCGGAGATCACATCGGCGCGCTGCGTCACAAAGACAAGTGCGGCGTCGGTGGCGCCGGGTGTCCCTTCAGTCAGCGTCGCGGGGGCTAGTTGTGGCCCGAGACTATCCATCAGGCCGGCGGGCGTGTGGAGCAAGGCCAGCGTCTGCCCCGGCTTGAGCTGCAGCTTGCCCATCAGATCGGCGGCCATAGCAACTCCTCTCCCTCCTGCCTCGCGCTCCACCGGCAGGCTGTCCGGCAGTCTGTAATCTGCAATTCTAGAGCTGTGCTACCATACGGCCGCCCAATCGTACAGCCAAATGGCGGAATCGTACAGTCCGAGGAGCAACCATGGCCTTCTTCGACATGCCGTTCGACCAGCTGCAGCGCTACCTGCCCGCCCGCGAGGAGCCGGCCGACTTCGACGCCTTCTGGGATGCCACGCTCACGGAGGCCCGCCGCCACCCGCTCGACCCGCAGTTCACCCCGTACGAGTGCGGCCTGCGCTCGCTTGAAGTGTTCGACGTAACCTTCCGTGGCTATGGCGGCCAACCGGTAAAGGGCTGGCTGCTGCTGCCGCGCCTGCGTGAGGGCCGGCTGCCATGCGTGGTCGAGTACATCGGCTACGGCGGCGGCCGCGGCTTCCCCAGCGACTGGCTGGTCTGGGCGAGCGCCGGCTACGCCCACTTCGTGATGGATACCCGCGGCCAGGGCAGCGCCTGGAGCAGGGGCGACACGCCCGACCACGAGCCGGAGGGGAGCGGGCCCCAGTTCCCCGGCTTCATGACCCGCGGCATCGGCAGCCGGGAGACTTATTACTACCGTCGGGTTTTCACCGACGCCGTGCGGGCCATCGAGGCGGCCCGCAGCCACGAGGCCGTTGACGCCGACCGGATCGCGGTGAGCGGTGGCAGCCAGGGCGGCGGCATCTCCATCGCCGCGGCTGGCCTCGTGCCCGACGTGCAGCTGCTCATGCCCGACGTGCCTTTCCTTTGCCACTACCGCCGCGCCACCGAGATCACCGACGCCAACCCGTACCAGGAGTTGGCCCGCTACTGCATGATCCACCGCGACAAGATCGACGCGATCTTCGGCACCCTCGCCTACTTCGACGGGTTGAACTTCGCGGCTCGCGGCAGGGCGAGCGCCCTCTTCTCGGTGGGGCTGATGGATGAGATCTGTCCGCCATCCACAGTCTACGCTGCTTACAACCACTACAGCGGGCCGAAGGAGATCCGCGTCTGGCGCTATAACCATCACGAGGGTGGTGCCAGCTACCAGACCCAGGAGAAGCTGGCCTTCGTCCACCGCCATTGGGGCGGGTAGGCGGGGTGCAAGCGCTTCGCGCCACTGCGTTCGCCGCCCCCGCGACTCCGCGGGACTTGACCTGTGCGGCGGGCGGCACCTGAGCGGTGCGAGCCTCTGCAGGCGG
>DAOUGF010000565.1:0-4796 GCA_034429295.1 Chloroflexaceae bacterium | reverse complement strand
GGATCAGCTCGGCAAGTCGATCGCCTGCGGCCGCGATCACCGCGGGGATGGCCCGCAGCGAGGCCCGGAGCTGCACAAGATCGCGGGGGGTGGCCACAGTCGTGCCTTGGGCGAGGCGGTTGAGCGCCCGCTCCATATCGCCGATCTGGCCCAAGGCCTCGCGGAGTTCGGCCCGGAGCAGCGCGTCGTCCACCAGATGGGCAACGGCCCGCTGGCGGGCCAGCAGCGGCTCTAGCTCAAGCAGCGGCTGGGCGATCCAGCGCCGCAGCAGGCGGGCGCCCATCGGCGTGCGCGTGCGGTCGAGCACGTTCACAAGGGCCGACTTGCTGCCCTGGCGGTTGGGCTCGAGCAGCTCCAAATTGCGCCGCGTCTGCGGGTCGAGGAACATAAAGCTGCTGGTGCTGTAGACCCGCAGCGTGTTCAGCTGGGGCGCATGGTGGCGCTGGGTCTCGTGGACATACTGGAGCAGGGCGCCGGCGGCGCGGGTGGCGAGCGGGCGGCTCTCCAGCCCAAAGGCTGCCAGCGAGCCAACCTTCAACTGCCGGAGCAACACCTCGCTGGCCTGGGTCAGATCCCAACGCCAGGCCGGCCAGGCCGTGACGTGCCCCTTCGCCCAGCGGGCGTCGCTCTGGCCCTCGACGCGGCGGGCTACCCGCTCGTGGGGCAGCAGCAGCTCCCGCTCGCTCTTCGTCATGAAGGTGAGATCCTGGGTGAGCTGGGCCTGGGCCGGCGCCAGGTTCGGCAGACGCAAGCTCTCGATGTCGGGCACGAGCACCTCGGCCGCCTGCAGGCGTGCGAGCTCGCCCTGGAGCTGGGCGGCGGCCCGCTGATCGCTGAACTGGGCGCAGGCGAACTCGCCGGTGCTCAGATCGGCGTAGGCCAGGCCCACGGCGCCGTCCTCGACGATCGCGGCCGCCAGGTAGTTATTCGTGGCCGCGGCGAGCATCGAGAGATCCACCACTGTGCCCGGCGTGATCACCCGGACGATCTCGCGGTGCACCATCTTGCGCTCGATCTCGCCGGGCGCGGCGTGCTGGATGCCGGCAGCGAAGATGGAGCGGGGCCGCGTATCGTTGCGGGTGGACTCCGTCTCGGTCAGCTGCTCGGCGATGGCGACGCGGTAACCGCGGCCCACCAGGTCGCTCACATAGCGCTCGACGGCGTGGTACGGCATGCCGGCCATCGGCGCATAAAGCTTCTGAGATTCCTTGGGCTTGCTCTTATCAACCGCGTAGTCTTTACGCGTCAGAGTAACGTCGAGCAACTCAGCGACGAGCTTGGCGTCGTCGTCAAATGTCTCGTAGAAGTCGCCGAAGCGGAAGAGCAGGATGGCGTCGGCGGCCTGCTCCTTCAGCTTGCGATACTGCCGGTACCAGGGGTGGATCTCGACCTTGGCCATAGGGCTGCTCCGGTTCACGCGTATAGGCTCGTACCAGGGGTAATAACAAAAGAATTATAGCACATCTGTGCGATATACAGCCACGATCCTGGCCGCAACGTCGGCCGGCGACAGGCCATCGGTGGTGATGCGGAGGCGCGCGACCGATGCGTAGCGGGCGGCGCGGGCGGCGCGCAGGGCGGCGAGGCGTGCGGCGGCGTCGCCGGCTAAGAGCGGGCGCTCGTACGTATCGGCTCGCAGACGCGCCAGGAGCACGGGGTCGGAGGCGTCGAGCCAGACAACGAAGGCGCGCTCACGGAGCAGGGCTCGGTTCGCCTCGCGGAGCACGATCCCGCCGCCGGTGGCAACGATCTGAGGCGGCCCGCCGAGAGCCTCGGCGAGCACCGCCGCCTCGAGCTCCCGAAACACTGGCTCGCCGCGGGTGGTGAGAAGCACGGCCGTGGGCAGGCCCTCGCGGTCCGCGAGCAGTGCGTCGGTATCGGCGAGCGGCATGGCTAGCTGTTCCGCCAGCACTCTAGCCACGGTGGTTTTGCCCGACCCACTCAGGCCCACCAGGGCGATCGATCGCGGCTGCCCACCCATCCTGTGCCCTTGATCTGACCAGACAGTGAACCCTATGGTAGCATACCCTGCCGCTGTGAATGACAAGACCGCAATCGTATGGCGCGCCTGCGGCAGCTTCTATTCATCGTAGCGGGCTACAATCAGCGAACCGAACGGCCCTGGCCACTGGCTCCGCGCAGCGTCTCCGCCAGATCACCCCGCTTCGTAACGAGCATTACGACTGGCGCTGAGGCTAGCTTCGTATCCCCGTACTATCGACCATGGCGATTCGGTGTGCTCTCCCCCCGCCCTGAACGGAGCCTAGCGAGCGGGCGATCTGGAAATGGCGATGAACATCCTGTTACTCAGTTGCGGCGTCCCCTACCCACCCGACAGCGGCCCACGGGTGAAAACATATCAGCTGATCCGCCACCTGGCGAGCCGCCATCGGGTGAGCCTCGTCTGCTTGGACCCGGATGGAACGGGGGCGGCCCGCGCCCCGGCGCTGCAGGATCTCTGCGCCGATCTGCGCGTGGTGCAGCTGCCGGCGAGGAGGGGGGAATGGCTGGCGCGGCTCTTTGGGGGGCAGCCGGCCCTGCTGGCCCGCTACAGGAGCGACGAGCTCCACAGGCTGTTGGCGCAGATGGTGGCGGAGGCCGCGGCGGCGAAGCGGCCCTTCGATCTTGTCCATGTTGACCAGATCGTCATGGCGCCCTATGCCGAGCGGCTGGCGCTGCCGCGCGTGCTCGACGCCCACAACGCCGTCTGGAAGATCTACGCCGACGCCGCCGAGCAGCAAGGCTGGCCCGGCAGCTGGCTCGCCCGCCAGGAGGCGGCGCGGCTGCGGGCCTACGAGGGCCGGATCTGCGCCGAGTTCGAGGCCGTGCTCACTGTGAGCGAGGAGGATCGGGCCGCCCTTGCGGAGGCGTCCGGGGGCGCCGGCGCGCTGAGCGTGGTTCCCCTCGGCGTGGATAGCAGTGCGCTCCCGTCCGTGCGGCGGGCGGCCGGCGCCCAGGATGTACTGAGCCTGGCGACGCCGGGCTGGCCGCCGAACGCCGACGGCATCGCCTGGTTCGCCCGTGAGGTCTTCCCCCTTGTGCGCCGCGCTGCGCCTGCGAGCAGGTTCTTCATCTGCGGGCCGCAGCCGACGCCCGAGCTGCAGGACCTGCCTGAGCGGGCCAGCGGCATCGAAGTGACAGGGTTTGTGAATCCGCTGCCCTATCTGGAACGGGCGGCTGTGCTGATCGCCCCGCTCCGCAGCAGCGGCGGGATGCGCGTGATGCTGCTGGAGGCCCTGGCTCGCGGCGTCCCCGTCGTCGCCACCACGCTCGCGTGTGCCGGCTTGGAACTGACGGCCGGCGAGCACCTGCTGATCGCCGACAGCCCCAGCGAGTTCGCCGACGCGGTAGCCCTGCTGCTCCGCGACCCTGAACTCGGGGCGCGTATCGCCACCGCAGGGCGGCAGCGCGTGATCGAACGCTATGACTGGCGCGCCCTCTACCCCGCCATCGATCTCGTCTACGCCCGCATCACTGCACAGGGCGCGCCTCAATCTCAGGAGGGACCCACCGGGCAGCCGGTAGCGATCTCCTAGGCAAGAGGCCGCGATGGACCTGCTTGTTCTCTGCGCCGAGGCGCCCACTGTGGCGCACCCGAGGCCCCACGGATTGATCGCCGCCCTCGCCCGCCGCGGGCACAGCGTGACGCTGCTCTTCGCCGATGAGGCCGGCACGACTTTCGACGATCTGGCCGAGCACTGCCGCCAGATGCTCCCGGTGCGGCGACGGCGCCTCGCCGCGGCCGCACGCGCCGAGGCTGCCAACGGCGCCTACGACCTCGCCCACGTTGATGGACCGGCGGCTGGCCTGCTCGGCGACCGCCCCGGCCTACCCTGCGTGCTCGATCTGGCGACCTGCGGTAGCCTGCGCCGGGCGCGAGCAGTGGGCTTTCTTGGCCCCATCGCGCGGCTCACCCATCTCGTCACGCTGCCGGCGCGGCGGCGGGCGGAGGCGGCGCTGGTTGCGCGCTTTAGCCGGGTGATTGTAGCCACCAATGAGGATGCGGCAGCGCTGCGGCGCCTGGGGAAGGGCGGCGACGAGCGCTCGAACATCCATGTGGTGCCGAGCACGATCGACACGGAGCGCTTCGCGCCGCCGACCTCCTTGCGGGATCCGGCGACTCTGCTGCTCGACCTGCGGGAGCTCAGCCGCGCCGAGGCCCGGGCCGCGCTCGGCGCTGTCTCCTCGACCATGCCGCTGATCTGGGCGCAGCGCGCCGATATCCGGCTCACAGTGCTCGGACCGCTGCCGCTCGGCGCCGCGGGGCCGCTCAGCGGCGATCCGCGGGTTGTCTTCACTGGGCCGGTGCACGACCCGCGGGGCCATCTGGGGTCCGCAACCCTGGCGCTCGCACCCTTCGGCCCGGCGGCATCGGCGCCCCACGCCGCCCTGGAGGCGCTGGCCACCGGCACGGCGCTGGTGGCAGGCACAGCGCTCGCCCGCGATCTGGCAGCGGCCCCAGGCCTCGAGTTAGCAACAGCCGACACGCCGCGGCAGATCGCGGCGACGGCCCTGGCGCTGCTCGACAATCCACCGTACCGGGGCCAACTGGGGCGCGCAGGGCGCCGCCTGGTGGAGCGTCATCATAGCTGGGAGCGGGCTGTGGCCTCGCTTGAGGAGGTTTACGGGGCGGCCACGGGCGCGCCGCTCGCCGAGTGGCGGCTCGAGGTGGGGATGGACCGGCCACGGCCGTCCGAGTGAGGGGGGCGCCTGCGCGGCGGGCGTGCGGGGTGGCACCTGCGCGGTGGGCGGCACCTGCACGGTGCGAGCGTCTGCAGGCGGGCGCTGCCGCCTGC
>DAOUGF010000564.1:0-2458 GCA_034429295.1 Chloroflexaceae bacterium | reverse complement strand
GCGTCTCTGGGCGCCCTAGCACCGCGTTGAAGATGGTTGCGGGCACCCGCAGGCGCTCATCGGCCGCGTAGCGGGCCCGCAGCTCGGCGAACGAGGCGTCGGGGCCACGGGTTGGGTGGGCTCGCGCTGGCCGTTCAGGGGCCACTACGGAGCCGGAGCCCGCAGTTGCCGCACTCGATGATCGGGATGGCTCCGCCGAGGGGGATGACCGGGATCCAGAAGATGTGCAGCCAGGTGCGAGCGCTCCGCGGGCGGAACTCCGCGTACTGCCCGCAGCGGGGGCACTGCTGGTAGCCGCGCTCCCCGGGCCTGTCGGCGTCGCGCACTACCTCCCGCGTGCCGAAGAACAGAATGAAAAACATCAGCCGTTCCCCCCTGGCATGCTCACCGTTGGAGCGCGCAGCGCCTCCGGATGCCCGCGGCGCCGCGCACTCGTTAAGCGGCTGCATCACCGCCCATCCGAGCCAGAGCTACGGGATGATGGCGACCGCCTCGATCTCAAGCAGGAGCCGGGGATCAAACAGGGCCGTCACGGCGACCAGGGTGCTGGCCGGCGGGCGCTCCTTATTGACGTAGCGATCCCGGACTTCCCGCACCGCCGTGAGCACCTCCTGGCTCAGGCCGACCACATAGTAGTTCAGCTTCACCACGTGGTCGAAGCTCGCGCCTGCGGCGGCCAGAGCCGTCTGGAGATTCGCGAAGATCTGCTCGGCTTGGCGGCGGTGATCGCCCTCGCCGACGACCTGCCCCGCTGCGTCGAAGGCGACCTGTCCCGAGAGATAGACGAGCGTTCCGCCTTGGGCGGTGACGACATGGGTGTAGCCTCGCGGCTGTGAGAGGCCTTCCGGGTTGAGGAAGGCGACCTTGGCGCTCATTGTGGCTCCTTCTACTCAACGATTGGATTGCGCCTCAATCATACCACGGGCCTCGTCCATCAAGCCGGATAGCGTATGATAGGCCCTGAATCGTCGCTTCCCTTCCTCCGCCGCCCGAGGGCGGCGCTCCTCTGCGGAGTTCACTATGGAGATCCATCAGCTCGCTGAGCGCTTGGAGCGCGAGTCCGGCGGCCGGCTCGCCTTTGTCCTCCACGATCTGTTGACCGATGAGCGGGTGCGCTACCGCGCCGACGAGCAGGTGCCCACGGCCAGTGTGATCAAGCTGCCTATCCTGGTGCATATCGCGTTGGCGGCCGGAGCCGGTCAGCTCGATTGGAGCGCGCAGCTCGCCCTCACCGACGCCGTGAAGGTCCCCGGCACCGGCATCCTCAAGGAGCTGAGCGCCGGCCTCACCCTCAGCGTGCGGGATCTCTGCGTGCTGATGACGGCCCTCTCCGACAACACCGCGACCAACATGCTGATCGACCATGTCGGCATCGAGGCGGTGAACGCTCGCATGCGCTCGCTCGGCCTGGCGAACACGCGCCTGCTCCGCCGCGCCTTCACGCCCGACACGCCGGCCAGTCGTCCCTTTGGCCTCGGGGTGACCACGGCCGACGAGATGGCCGATCTGCTCGCCCGGATCGCGCGGCGCGAGCTCGGCGACAGCGCCGCCGCTGATACAACCCTCGCTATGCTGGCGATGCAGCAGGACCGGGCCGCTATCCCGCGGCTGCTGCCAGTCGGCTGGGAGTACGCCGGCAAGACCGGGTCGGGGACACAGATGCGGGCCGACGCCGGCATCCTCACCGGCCCTGGTGGCCGCCGGGTTGTGCTCGCAGCCTTCTGCACGGACCTGCCTCGGGTGGATTGGTCGGTAGAGAACGCCGGCTTGCTCGCCATCGCCCGGCTGGCCCGCGAGCTGATTGCGCCGCGCGTCGGTGTGTAGCACCGGTCGGCTGCCGCCCCACGCCCCTCGTCGGTTGCACCGAGGCAGCTGTGCGGGGCGCGGCCGCCCCCGCTCCCCAGCGGTGGGGTGCTGCCCCGAAGCAGTGCCACCTGCACGGTGAGTGAGGATGCGGGCGGGCGCTGCCCCCTGCACCCCCGCTGGAGGTTGCTCGCCTCCGCGGCGGGCGGCACCTGCACGGTGGGTGCGGATGCGGGCGGGCGCTGCCCCCCGCACCCCCGCTGGAGGTTGCTCGCCTCCGCGGCGGGCGGCACCTGCACGGTGGGTGGTCTTGCGAGCGGGCTCTGCCCCTCGCGCTCCCCGCCGGAGGGGGCGGCTGCCCCCTCCGGACCACCCCCAAGCCGGAAGGCCGTACCGTGCCATCGCCCGGCGGCGTACCCGACTTATTGTCGGGCAGAGCCATCCGCCGAGGCCGGTGGCAGATTTGCGGCCGGGGTGGTGTGCGAGCATCGGTTGTGTTGCCCGCCTCCGCACACCGGGTTCAGGAAAGTTTGGCGCCGGCACGCCGGAACGTGCAGGGCGCAACCAGCGGGCGAGGGGTACCGGGCTCGGCCAGGGCTCAAGCCCGACGATGGGACGAGGTTGCAGATCAGCGGCGGCACGGCACTGGCTTCCG
>DAOUGF010000563.1:0-6235 GCA_034429295.1 Chloroflexaceae bacterium | reverse complement strand
GCTGCGCGTGCGTAGCTTTCAGCGCCCGCGGCCCTTTCTGTGCCCGCGGCCCTTTCTGCGCCCCCCAAGCTCGAAGCTTGGGGGGCGCAAAGTGGCTGCGGGGACGCAAAGGGCCGCGGGGATGCAGCGGAGCGCTGCGAAGCAGCGGGAGTGCCCGCTACGGCGCCCCGCGGCCGCGCTGCCGCTCGCTAGAATCGGCTCCAGAGGTACTGGTTCGTCACCTCGTGGTGGAACTGCACCTCGGCTCGCTTGATCAGGGTGCCGAGCTTGCGCGGGCAGCGGTCGGCCACCGTCTGCTTGAGGTCGGCGTACTTGGCGGCCACATCGGGGCCCAGGAAGGCGGCCATCTGCTCGCTGCCGCGGAAGGCGGTGATGGCATCGTAGATGTTGTCGGGCAGCGTAGCCGTGCCCGAGCGTACGTTGCCCGCGGGGAGCTGGCCGCTCAGCCCCGTGCGCAGCAGCGCGTAGATCATCATGTGCGGGTTCGCGTCCGGCGCGATCGAGCGCACCTCGATGCGGGCCGCGCGGGGGCCGCCGATCGGGATGCGCACCATCGAGGTGCGATCCGCTCCCGATGCCTTGATCTGGTTCGGCGCCTCGAAGTGTGGGTCGAGGCGGCGGTAGGCGTTCACGCTCGGGTTCAACACCAGGCAGAGCCCCTGGGCCTCCCCGAGGATGCGGTCAACGAACTGCCAGCCGTACTCCGAGAGTCCCTCCTCACCGGCCGCGTCGTAGAACAGGTTCGTGTCGCCGCGGGAGACCGAGATGTTGGTGTGCATGCCGTTGCCGTTCACCCCGGTGACGGGCTTAGGCAGGAAGCAGGCGGTCATATCGAGGCGGCTGGCCACCTGGCGGCAGATCAGCTTGTAGAGCAGGATCTGGTCGGCGGCGATGTTGGCCTCGGTGTAGCTGTAGTTCATCTCGAACTGTGATGGCGCCACCTCGGGGTGATCCTTCTCGTTGGCGAAGCCCATCGCCCGCTGCACCTCGGCCGCCGTGTCGATAAACGTCCGCAGCGGGTCGCCCGGCAGCGAGTGATAATAGCCCGAGGTACTCACGAACTTGAACTCGCCGGTCTCGCGGTAGCGCTGCTCGGCGTTGCGCCCCTGGAAGAGGAAGCCCTCGATCTCGTTGGCCACGTTGCAGGTGAGCCCCTCCTGCTCGTAGAGCTGCGCGGTGTAGGCCTTCAGGCGCGCCCGCAGGTCGGCGGGGTAGGGCGAGCCGTCCCGCTCCTGCACCTCGCCGAAGACCAGCACCTTGCCGGGGCCGAAGACGTCGGCGGGCAGCCAGTAGAACGCCGACCAGTCGATGGCGAGCCGCAGGTCGGACTCGGCCTGCACCGAGAAGCCGCGGATCGAGGAGCCATCGAAGGTGAGGTTGTCGGCCGAGCTGAGCAGGAACTTCTTGTCGTAGTCGAGCATATGCAGGCGGCCCTCAAGGTCAGTGAAGCAGACCGTCACCGCCTTGATCCGCTTCTCATCGGTGAGATAGCGGGTGCGCGCCTCGCGCATCTGGTCGATGGGTGTGCGGGCGAGCCGCTCGGCCCGCACTTGCAGGTTCAGCTCCTCAAGTTGGTCGTACGGAATCTCAAGAAAGTCGCGCAGTGCGCTCATGGCCGTGCCTTTCGCTGGGCTAGAACGTCGGCGCATTGTAGCATGAGCGCACGGCGGGGGTGTTTGGATCGCGAATGACGCGAAGGGGAACGTTACGAAGTGGCGCGCAGCGCTTAAAACACGAATGCGAAGGCGCGAAGAAGTGAAAGGGAAGACGCGAAACGAGTCGTCGGTCGTCGGTCGTCGCGCTAGTTGCCCGCGGCCAGTTCCTGGGCCACGCGCCTCAGCTGCCCGGTCGCGTCGTCGGTCACGAGGCCGCCGTGGTAGCAGACGATCGTCGCCACATCGAGCTCGGCGAGCCGCCGCACGGATTCAGAGGCTAGCGCCATATCCATCGAGGCCGCCGCGTTCGGCCCTTCCAGGCGGCCATCGGTGGCGGAGAGCGCGTCGCCGGCGATCAGCGTCTTTGAGCGCTCCAGGTAGAGCGACAGATGGCCCGGCGTGTGGCCGGGCGTGAACACGGCCCGCACGCCGCCCGCCAAGTCGAGCCGGTCGCCGTCCTCGAGTTGCCTATCGATCGATGTGGGGTGGAAGGTCGCGGCGACGGGCCGCAGCTCGGGGCGGGCTGCGAGGACCTCCGGCCTTGCGAAGCGGGGCAATTCCCTGCCGTCGATCGTCGGGGCCTCGACGGCGCAGGCCAGCACCTGCGCGCCGCTGGCCGCGACCAGATCGTGCAGCGAACCGATGTGGTCGATGTCCTGATGGGTGATGATGATGCGCCGCAGATCGCCCACGGCGAGCCCCGCCTCGGCGAGGGCCGCCTCGATGGCGCCCAACTGGCCGGGCAGGCCGGTATCAACCAGGGTCGGCCCGGCCTCAGCGTCGACGATCAGGGAGAGGTTCAGGGGGAACGACTGGCCATCCCGCTGCCGCGGCAGCGGCAGGACGTACAGATCGGAGTTGACGCGCATCGCTTCGCTCCTCTTCGCTCATAACACGTCCGGCATGCGGCAGGGCACCGGCCTCGCCCCCTCCTGCAGGCGGGCTACCAACGATCAGACGATTCGACCGGCCCTTTGAACGATTCGGCGGGCGCGTTATTCGATAAAGCGATCGCATTATTCGATTCGGCGGTCGCATTATTCGATAAAGCGGTCGCATTATTCGATAAAGCGGTCGCATTATTCGATTCGGCGGGCGCGTTATTCGATAAAGCGGTCGCGTTATTCGATTCGGCGGGCGCGTTATTCGATAAAGCGGGCGCATTATTCGATTCGGCGGGCGCGTTATTCGATTCGGCGGGCGCGTAGAAGAATGAGGCGGGTTGCAACCTGCGATAATGATAGCAAGTTCCCCGCCCGCTGTCAGCTTGACAGGCCGCCGCCAAGCGCTACGATTCCCCATCTCCGGTGAAGCGATGGGGAGCAAAACGTCATGTACGATCTTCTCGTGAGTGGCGGCCACGTGATCGACCCGGCGAGCGGACTGGACGGCCCGGCGGATGTCGCGATCGCCGATGGACGAATCGCGCTGGTAGCACCCTCGATCGGGCGCGAGCAGGCCCGCGAGCTGCTCGACGCATCGGGGTTGATCGTCACCCCCGGCTTGGTCGACCTCCACACCCACATCTACTGGGGCGCAACTTACTGGGGCATCGAGGCGGACCCGGTGGCGGCGCGCACGGGCGTGACTACCTGGCTCGACGCTGGCAGCGCGGGCGCCTACAACCTCCCCGGCTTCCGCGAGTTTATCCAACGTGGTAGCAAGGCGCGGATCTTCGCCCTGCTGAACCTCTCGGCGATCGGGCTGGTTGCGCCGACATGGGAATTTGCGAACCTCGACTACTGCGATGTGGAGCTGGCGGCGCGCACGGTTGAGGAGAACCGCGACATTATCCTGGGCATCAAGGCGCGTATCGACTCCAACACCACCCGCGGCGTCGGTATCAGGCCGCTGGAGCTTGCCCGCGAGCTGGCCGACGGGGTGCGTCTGCCACTGATGGTTCACATCGGCAGCGGGCCGCCGCCGCTGGAGGCGATCGCGGCGCTGCTGCGCCCCGGCGATATCCTGACCCATTGCTTCACGGCCGGAACCCATCGCCCGCTAACCGACGACGGCCGGCTATCGCCGCTGCTGCGTGAGCTGCAGGCGCGGGGCGTGATCCTCGACATCGGCCACGGCGCGGGCTCCTTCAGTTACCGGGTAGCGGAGACGGCGCTGGAGGCGGGGGTGCTGCCCGATGTGATCAGCAGCGACATCCACCAGCTCAGCGTCCAAGGGCCGATGTTCGATCTGCCGACGACGCTCTCGAAGTTTCTCGCGCTGGGCATGGAGTTGCCCGCGGTGATCGACCGGGCGACGCGCCGGCCCGCGGCGGTGATGGGGCGGCCCGAGTTGGGGACGCTGCGCGCCGGCGCCCCCGCCGATATCGCGATCTTCCGGCTGGAGGAGGGGACGTTCGCCTTCCACGACGTGACGATGGAGGCGCGACCAGGGGCGCGTAGGCTCGTCTGTGTGCACACGCTGGTGGGGGGCGCGGTGTTGCCGCGCGCGCCGGAGCGGCCGCCGGCCATCTGGGCGCGGCGCAATGATGCGGGGTAGGGGGGCGTTTGGATCGCGAATGAGGACGTTTGGATCGCGAATGACGCGAAAGAGAGCGTTACGAAGTGGCGCGCAGCGCTTAAAACACGAAACGCGAAAGCGCGAAACACGAAGGCGGAAGACGCGAAAGCTGCGGGGCAGCTGCTGCCTCGCTGGTAGTACCACTCCCGCTCTCGGCGCCGAGGGGCATGTAGCGATGGTACGCGGATTGAGGCGGGCGTCGGCTTTGGGGGTTTCCAAAGGGGAGCGCGAAGGGCGGAGCCCGCTCGCAACACCACGCACTGTGCAGGTGGTAGCGATGTGGGGCGGCGCCCCGCAGCGCGGAGCAGGACAGAGCCTCGCCGCGGGGAGCGACGCAGCGCTCAGCCCTGCAAAATAGCGCGAATGCGCTCCAGCACGAGCACCTCCTCGCCCGGCTCAAGCGTGTCGGGCGTGAGCGAGATCCCATCCTCCCCGGCGGCCGCCACGGCGATGCGCGGGTCGCTCTCCCAGAGCCGGCGGCGCAGCTCGGCGCCGGTCATCCCGCAGCGGGCCGGGTCGAGGGTGACGAGGGCGCGGGGCGTCGGTTGGCCGGCCTCGTTGGGGAAGACGCGCCGCGCTCGCACGCCGTCGCCGTCGTCGAGGGCGTCCACCCAAGCGGCGACGATCTGCTCGAAGCGCGCCACGCGGGCGGCGTGGTCCTGGCTGAGATAGAGCTCGACGGCGGCCAGCAGCCCGAGCATCTCCTCCTTGCCCACCTTCATCGGGCGGCCCATGCGCTGGTTGGGCGAGGCGTGGGCGAGGCAGGCCGCCACTAGCTCGGCGCGGCCGAGGATCAGCCCGCAGGCCTGGGGGCCAGCCAGATCCTTGCCGCCGCTGAAGATCGCCAGGTCGGCGCCGAGCTCCGCCGTGAAGCGCCAGAGGTTCTCGGGGGGCGGCAGCTGAGCCGCCGCGTCCACCACCACCGGCACGCCGCGGGCGTGGGCGATCGCCACGACCTCGGGCAGCGGCAATGCGCCGTGGCTGAGGTGCTCGCCCGCCACGAAGAGCACCGCGGCGGTGCGCGGGCCGATCGCCGCCTCTAACTCTTCGGGGCGCGTGCCGTCCCTGGTGCCGATCTCGACCAGGCGCGCGCCCGTCGAGCGCACGGCGAGGTCGTAGGGGATGCGGTGGGCGGCGTGGATCACCACCTCGTCGCGGCAGCCCTCCAGGCTCGGCAGCGCAGCGACCAGTTGCGGGTCCGCCCCTGCCATGCAGGCCAGCGTCGCCAGGTAGAGGCCGGCCGCCGCGCCCGTGCAGACCATCGCGGCCTCGTTGCGGGTCAGCTCGGCGAGGCGGCGGCCCACCGCGGCCTGGAGCTCGAACATATCGACGTAGCTGTGTGCGGCCACGTCCATCGCCGCTCGAACCGCGGGCGGCATCAGCGAGCCGCCGAGCCTGGTGAGGCGGGCATCGGCGTTGATCACGCGCCGCACACCCAGCGATGCGTAGATGTCCATGGGAGGTGTCGCTCCTGCTAATCTGGTGGAGGCCTGTGGCTGCCCGCCGGCGTCTCCGTCCCCTCCGGCAACCCTCGCAGCGGTCTCGGCTCCCGGCTCTGGTGCTTGCGCTACGCCCCCAGCCGCACCATCCAGCGCTCCGGATCGGTGAGGGGAGTGAAGCCGTGCTGCCGGTAGAGCCCGTGGGCATCGCGGGTGGCGAGCATGATCCGCCGCAGCCCCTGGAGCTGCGGGTGGGCCACCACCGCGCCGATCAGCCACTTGCCGAGGCCCTGGCCCTGGTGCTCCTCCAGCACAAAGACATCGCAGAGCCAGGCGAAGGTGGCGTAGTCGCTGACGATACGGGCAAATCCCACCTGCCCTTCGTCGTGGTAGATCCCGAAGCAGAGGGAGTGGCGGATCGCCTTGGCTATCAGCTCGCGGGATCTGCCGGCGGCCCAGTAGGATCGGCTCAGATAGCCGTAGATCACGTCGAGGTCGAGGCGGGCGGGGTCGGTGCTGATGCTGTAGCCGTCCCTGTGGAGTTCGTAGGGTGGCTGCGTGTCGCTCATCGGTCGCTCTCCCTGATTGCCTGCCTGGCGGCAGGCGGCGTCTGTGGCGGGG